>NZ_JBIRAW010000016.1:0-196475 GCF_044326315.1 Actinomadura sp. 9N407
GAACGAAAGCAGGTGAGTGCCCCGGGCGGCCGCCCGCTGCCTTCACCTGCTTTCGTTCAGCGAATCGACCAGGGAACCGTCAGCGTCAGCTGAGGCCCAGGGTCGAGTAGTTGTACATGCCGTAGCCCGCGTGGAAGAACACGTTGGTCATGTTCGCCGGCCGGTACAGCAGGGACTTGGCGTACACGTTGGGAACGACGGACGCCAGCTCGCGCATCCGCTCGTCGACCTGGTTGTACATCTTGTTCCGCTGCGCCGGGTCCTCGACCTTGACGACGTCGTCCCAGATCTTGTTGATCGTGGGGTCGTTCAGCTCGGAGGGGTTGGCGTTGCCGGACTCGACGATCGCGTCCTTGTCGGTGAGCGCCTGCAGGTACCCGTAGCCGGTCGGCCAGTCGGCGTGCCAGCCGTAGGTACCGATGCCGATGCCCTCCTTCTCGTTGAAGGACGGCGAACCGAACTGGGTGTTGGTGTAGGTGCTGGCCGGGTAGCCCTGCACCGTCAGCTTGATCCCGGCGCGGGCCAGGGACTCCTGCATCGCGGAGGCGACCAGCTTCTCCTTGGGACGGTCACTGCGGTAGACCATCTTGGTCTCGAAGCCGTTGGGCTTGCCGCACGCGGTCAGGGCCTCCTTGGCCTTGGCCACGTCGCCGGTGTAGCCCTTCTCGGACTTGGTGTAGTAGTCCTTGCCCTTTTCGCGGCCCTCGATGGACGGGGGCATGATCGTGGTCGACAGGTCGCCGCCCACGTCACCGCCGTAGGCGCGCCACAGGGCGTCGCGGTTGGTGGCCCACACGATCGCCTTGCGGCACTCGACGTTGGGGATCACCTTGGTGTTGATCGGGTTGTACCAGCTGAAGCCGCCGTACGGGTTGTCGGCGTTCTTGCGGTGCTCGGCGCTGGACAGCAGCGTCTTGCGGCCGTTGTCCTGGACGCCGGTGCCCGCCAGGTCCACGTGGATCTGGCCCGCCATCAGCTGCTTGTCGAGCTCGTCGGCGTTCATGCCGGCGGTGATCTCGATGCGGTCCAGCAGCTGCTTGCGGTTGGGGTCGGTCGACTGGTCCCACTGGTCGTTGCGGACCAGCACCCCGCCCTTGTTGGGCGCGTAGTCGCTCTCGAACTTGTACGGGCCCGAGGAGAACGGGTGCAGGCCGTAGCGCGCGCCCTTGTCCTTCTTCTGCGGCATCGGGGTGGTCTGGCCGCTGAAGGTGACCAGCTCGTTGAACTCCGCGAACGGCTCCTTCAGGTGGAACACCACCGTGGAGTCGTCGGGCGCGGTGACGCCCTTGAAGTCGTCGAGGTTCTTGTTCTTGTACGGACCCTTGTAGCCCTCGGCGTCCAGCAGGTTGGAGAAGTAGCTGGGGCCGTTGGCGAGCACGCCGCGGTCGAACGTGCGGGCCACCGCGTACTTGTAGTCCTCGGCGCGGATCTCCGTCCCGTCCTCGTACTTCAGGCCGGGGCGGAGCTTGTAGGTCCACTCGGTCTTGTCGGCGTTCGGGGTGCCGGGGGCCTCGGCGCCGTCGGGCACGGGCTTGAAGCCCTCCGGGCCCGGCTTGGCCGGGTAGGTCAGCAGCATCCGCGAGTACAGCCGGGCGAAGTTGTTCGCCCAGGCGTAGTACATGTTGCCCGGGTCCATCGAGTCGATGTCGGAGCTGGACGCCATCTTCAGCGTCCCGCCCTTCTTGTCCGACGGGTTGTGGATCTTGTCGACGGCTGCGTTGCTGACTTCCGTCCCGCCGCCCTTGTCGTCGTCACCGCCGCCGCCGCACGCGGACAGTCCCATACTCAGCGCGACGGCGCCGGCCGCCGCGGCGGTCAGAACCTTGGGCCTTTTCATGGATTCCCTTTCACTAAGGCGATCGTTCCCGCGGGGGTCAGCGGGTCCGTGGATCGAGGGCGTCACGCAGGCCGTCGCCGAAGATGTTGAAGGCCATGACGGTGACGAAGATGGCGACGCCGGGGATGACGACGTAGTAGGGCGCGACCTGGTAGGTCTGGATCGCGGTGGTCAGCATCCCGCCCCACGACGGGGTGGGCGGCTCGATGCCGACGCCCAGGAACGACAGCGCCGCCTCGAACAGGATGTTCGTCGGGATCATCAGCGTGGCGTACACCAGGATCGGCGCGACCAGGTTCGGCAGCAGCTCCCGGACGATGATGTACGGGCCGCGGGCGCCCATGCTGCGGGCGGCGTCGACGAACTCGCGCTCGCGCAGCGAGATCGTCTGGCCGCGGACGATGCGCCCGATATAGGGCCAGCTGAAGAACCCGATCACGAACACCAGCATCGCGATCCGCAGCCCGTTGCCGGTGAGCCCGAACATGTCGTCGGGGATGACACCGACGATGGCGATGGCGAACAGCAGCAGCGGGAACGCCAGGAACACGTCCATCAGCCGCGCGATCAGGCCGTCGACCCAGCCGCCGAAGTAGCCGGCGACGACGCCGAGCGTGGTGCCGATCAGCGCCGCGACCACCGTGGCCAGGAAGCCGACCAGCAGCGAGACCCGCGCGCCGTACACGATCCGGCTGAACAGGTCACGGCCGGTGTTGGGCTCCAGGCCGAACAGGAAGTCGCCGTTCATGCCCGCCAGCGGCTCCATCGGGGACCCGAAGGTGGGGTCCAGCAGCTCCTGGTGGTACTCGTTCGGCGGATGGCCCAGCAGCTTGACGATCAGCGGCGCGAACACGGCCATCAGGATCAGCAAGATGATCAGTACCCCGCCGGTCAGCGCCATCTTGTCGCGGCGCAGCCGCAGCCAGGCGATCTGACCG
This sequence comes from Actinomadura sp. 9N407, assembly GCF_044326315.1. Taxonomy (NCBI): domain Bacteria; kingdom Bacillati; phylum Actinomycetota; class Actinomycetes; order Streptosporangiales; family Thermomonosporaceae; genus Actinomadura; species Actinomadura sp. 9N407. Next base: position 2,776 of record NZ_JBIRAW010000016.1, read on the forward strand.
AGTGAGCGGCCCTGCACGGCCTTGCTCCCGATACCCGAGAGCACGGCCTCCGGCTGGGCCTCTTTGTCCGTACCGGACACCTCGATCGGTGCGCCCACCCTCTGTACCTCCTGCCTTCGGCCACGTATGGCCGGCCAACCGTTCACGGCGGAGGTCGTCCGCCGTCCATGCCCGTTACGCCCGCGTTTGCTGGACGGAAACCTAGTCGTTCGGGGACGACTGTCCATCCGTGCGGCGTGCTCCGCCAGTACCCGTTTCTGACTTGTGATCTCGCCGTCATCTCGGGCACACGCGATCCGCACAATGCAGCGGCAAAGCGCCCGAATAGTACGTGGACGGAGGGAGTGAAAGACAACAGCCGACCGGTCTAGACCAGGAAGCTTTACCGTAATGAGGCCGTTTCGATACCGATCGTGCGCAGGTCAGAGCAGGGAACGCGAAATGGACGGGCCGGAGAGGCACAGGGTGCTCCTGTGGCTCTCCGGCCCGTCCGTCACCTCGTGCCCGTGGCCGCGGGTGCGGGCGCGCGGGCGCGGGCGGCTACTTGATGCCGCGGTTGCGCAGGATCTCCTCGATCTCGGCCATCTCGGGGTCGGCGGCGCCCTTGGCCGGCTCGACGGCCCCCTTCGGCGCGCGCCCGCCCGAGGCGGCCTTGCGCTCGCGGCCCCCGCCGGAGGCGGCACCGTCCTGGACGGCCTTGCCCGGCGCCGCGCCCGCGCGGCGGCTCAGCATGACCCCCGAGGCCAGATAGAGCACGACGGCCACGGCGGCGATGGCGGCACCGCCCCACTTGGCCGGGCTGAAGGTCGCCAGGTCGACGAAGAACGCCGTCACACCCGTCATGGTGGCGGCCACCGGCACCAGCGACCACGCGGCCCCGCGCAGCCCCGAGGCCGCGCCGCGCCGGCGGTAGACGCCCCAGCTGATGACCAGTCCCAGCAGAGTGATCCCCAGGCTGATCGCGAAAATGGTCGCATCGGTCATGCCGGCCCCTCAATCTCGCACGCTGCTGCTTCCTCCATGGAAGCACGTCATCGGCGGGTTCACGCTCCTCCGGGGGGACGGTTCTGGGGGCCCGCCGCCTCCTCCTTCCGCGTGACCTTCCGCCTGCCCTCCCCTTCAGGCCCCTGAGGGACTTGCCACCGGCGGTATCAGCGCGCCGGGGCGACCAGCTCCGCAAGCCACCGAAGATCAACATCTCGCAACGATTCGACCACGGTCCGGCCCGGGGCCGGGGGCACCGGCAGCAGGCACGGGACGGCGACCGTGACGCAGCCGGCCGCCTCCGCCGCGGCCACCCCGTTGGGCGAGTCCTCCAGCACCACGCACCGGCCCGGCTCGGCGCCCAGCCGCGCCGCCGCGGTCAGGTACGGCTCGGGGTCGGGCTTGGTACGGCTCACCTCGTCGCCGGCCACGCTGAGCGTGAAGTGCTCGCGGCCGATCGCGTCCAGGGCCGGCTCGAGCAGCGCCCGGTGGCTGGAGGACACCAGCGCGGCGGGGACGCCCGCGGCCCGGACCTCGGCCAGCAGCTCCTTGGCGCCGGGCATCATCGGCACGCAGCTGCTCAGCCGCTCGACCATGCCGTCCACCATCCGCCGCCCCACCTCGGCGGGCGCGGCGGCGGAGCCGGTCATCCGCAGCATCAGCTCCACCGCCCGGTCCAGCGAGCCGCCGACCAGGGCCTCCTGCTGCTCGGGCCCCCAGGTGCCGCCCAGCCACGCCATCGTCTCGGTCTCGACCTCGAGCCAGAGCCGCTCGGAATCGACCAGCAGGCCGTCCATGTCGAACAGGACGGCCTGCAGCCCCCGCGTCTCGCGCACGCGTGCATCACTCCCCGGATCCTCGAAACGGCCCCTCGGAACAGGACCTTTCGGAGCATCCGAGGATAGATCACGTATTGAAGTACTTGGCCTCCGGGTGGTGCAGGACCAGGGCGTCGGCCGACTGCTCGGGGTGCAGCTGGAGCTCCTCCGACAGCTCCACCCCGATCCGCTCGGGCTCCAGCAGCCGCACCAGCTTGGCCCGGTCCTCCAGCTCCGGGCAGGCCGCGTAGCCGAAGGAGTAGCGGGCGCCGCGGTAGCCGAGCTTGAAGAAGTCCTCGATGTCGGCCGAGTCCTCGGCGCCGAAGCCCAGCTCCGAGCGGATCCGGGTGTGCCAGTACTCCATCAGCGCCTCGGTCAGCTGCACCGACAGGCCGTGCAGCTCCAGGTAGTCGCGGTAGGCGTTCTTGGCGAACAGCTCACCGGTGGCCTCGCTGATCTTCGAGCCCATCGTGACGAGCTGGAACACCGCCACGTCGGTCTCGCCCGACTCGCGCGGCCGGAAGAAGTCGGCCAGGCACAGGTGCCGGTCGCGGCGCTGGCGCGGGAAGGTGAACCGCTCCCGGTCCGAGCCGTCCTCGTTCAGCAGCACCAGGTCGTCGCCCTCGCTGACGGCCGGGAAGTAGCCGTACACGACGGCGGCCTCGATCAGGCCCTCGGTCTTGATCCGGTCCAGCCACATCCGCAGCCGCGGCCGTCCCTCGGTCTCCACCAGCTCCTCGTAGGAGGGGCCGCCGGCGCCGCGGGCGGGCTTGAGGCCCCACTGGCCCATGAACGTGGCGCGCTCGTCCAGGAAGGCCGCGTAGTCGTTCAGCGGGATGCCCTTGACGATCCGGTTGCCCGAGAACGGCGCGACGGGCAGCTGGTTGTCGACGGCCACGTCCGAGCGGGCCGGCATGTTCTCCGGCTCGGTGATCTCGAAGCGGGCACCGGGGTTCTTGACCCGGCGCTCGCGCAGCGGCGGCAGCTGCGCGCCCTCCACGCCGCGCTTGACGGCCATGAAGGCGTCCATGAGCCGCAGGCCCTCGAACGCGTCGCGGGCGTAGCGGACCTCGCCGTCGTAGAGCTCGGCCAGGTCCTGCTCGACGTAGGCGCGGGTGAGGGCGGCGCCGCCCAGCAGCACCGGCCACTGGCCCGACATCCCCCGGGAGTTGAGCTCCTGGAGGTTCTCCTTCATGATCACGGTGGACTTGACCAGCAGCCCCGACATCCCGATCACGTCGGCGCGCTCGGTCTCGGCGGCCTGCAGGATCGTCGACATCGGCTGCTTGATGCCGAGGTTGACGACCTCGTAGCCGTTGTTGGACAGGATGATGTCGACCAGGTTCTTGCCGATGTCGTGCACGTCGCCCTTGACGGTGGCCAGCACGATGCGGCCCTTGCCGCCGTCCTCGGCCTTCTCCATGTGCGGCTCGAGGTGGGCTACCGCGGTCTTCATCGCCTCGGCGCTCTGCAGCACGAACGGCAGCTGCATCTGGCCGGAGCCGAACAGCTCGCCGACGGTCTTCATGCCGTCCAGCAGGACATCGTTGACGATCTCCAGGGCGGGCCGCTGGGTGAGGGCCTCGTCCAGGTCGGCGTGCAGGCCGTCCAGCTCGCCGTCCACGATGCGGCGCTTGAGCCGCTCCCACAGCGGCAGCCCGAGCAGCTCGGCGGACCGGTCGGCCTTCATCGCCGCGGTGTCCACGCCCTCGAACAGCTCCATGAACGTCAGCAGCGGGTCGTAGGCGTCATTGCCGCCGGCGGCCGGGGTGCGCCGGTCGTAGAGCATGTCGAGGGCGACCTTGCGCTGCTCCTCGGGGATCCGGTTCATCGGCAGGATCTTGGAGGCGTGCACGATCGCCGAGTCCAGGCCGGCGTCGGCGCACTCGTTGAGGAACACCGAGTTCAGCACGACGCGGGCGGCCGGGTTGAGCCCGAACGAGACGTTGGACAGCCCGAGGGTGGTCTGCACGCCCGGGTGGCGGCGCTTGAGCCCGCGGATCGCCTCGATCGTCTCCAGGGCGTCGCGGCGCGACTCCTCCTGGCCGGTGCCGATGGTGAAGGTGAGGCAGTCGACGATGATGTCCTCGACCCGCATCCCCCAGTTGCCGGTGAGCTCCTCGATCATCCGGCTGGCGATCTCGACCTTGCGCTCGGCGGTGCGGGCCTGGCCCTCCTCGTCGATGCACATCACGACGATGGCGGCGCCGTGCTCGCGCACGAGCGGCATCAGCTTGTGCAGCTTGGAATCGGGGCCGTCGCCGTCCTCGAAGCTGACCGAGTTGACGACCGCGCGGCCGCCCAGCATCTCCAGGCCGGCCTCGACGACGGGGGTCTCGGTGGAGTCCAGCACGATCGGCAGGGTGGCGGCGGTGGCGAACCGGAACGCCAGCTCCTTCATGTCCTGGACGCCGTCGCGGCCGACGTAGTCGACGCACAGGTCGATCATGTGCGCGCCGTCGCGGGCCTGGTCGCGGGCGATCTTGACGCAGTCGTCCCAGCGCTCCTGCAGCATCGCCTCGCGGAACGCCTTGGAGCCGTTGGCGTTGGTGCGCTCGCCGATCGCCAGGTAGGAGGTGTCCTGGCGGAACGGGACGTGCTGGTAGAGGGAGGCGGCGCCGGCCTCGGGGCGCGGCTTGCGGTCGGTGACCTCGCGGCCCCGGACGCGCTCGACGACCTGGCGCATGTGCTCGGGGGTGGTGCCGCAGCAGCCGCCGACCAGCGACAGCCCGAAGTCGCGGGTGAAGGTGTCGTGCGCGTCGGCCAGCTGGTCGGGGGTCAGCGGGTAGTAGGCCCCGTCGGAGGTCAGCTCGGGCAGGCCGGCGTTGGGCATGCACGACAGCCCGATCCGGGCGTGCCGGGCCAGGTAGCGCAGGTGCTCGCTCATCTCGGCGGGGCCGGTGGCGCAGTTGAGGCCGATCAGGTCCAGGTCCAGCGGCTCCAGCGCGGTGAGCGCGGCGCCGATCTCCGAGCCCATCAGCATCGCGCCGTTCTGCTCGATGGTGACCTGGCCGATCAGCACCGTCCCGGACCCGGCGGCGGTGATGGCGCGCTTGGCGCCGATCAGCGCGGCCTTGGCCTGCAGCAGGTCCTGGGTGGTCTCCACCAGGATGGCGTCCACGCCGCCGGCGATCAGGCCCTCGGCGTTGGTCTGGTAGGCGTCGCGCAGCTCGGCGAACGGGACGTGCCCGAGGGTGGGCAGCTTGGTGCCGGGGCCGACCGATCCGATCACCCAGCGGGGGCGGTCCTCGGTGGCGTACTCGTCGGCGACCTCGCGGGCCAGCCGGGCGCCGGACTCCGACAGCTCGTAGATCCGCTCGGTGATGTCGTACTCGCCGAGGTTGCCGAGGTTGGCGCCGAAGGTGTTGGTCTCGACGCAGTCCACGCCGGCGTCGAAGTACGCCGCGTGGATCGCGCGGACGATGTCGGGCCGGGTGACGTTGAGGATCTCGTTGCAGCCCTCGTGCCCCTGGAAGTCGTCGAGCGTGGGTCCGGCGTCCTGGAGCATCGTCCCCATGCCCCCGTCGGCCACGACGACGCGCTGCTTGAGGGCCTGACGCAAGGATTGCGAAGTGGGAGTGCTCATGGTGCCACAGCCTATCCGGGGGCCGCGGGCGGCTGAGCGGGGACCACCGATACCGGCCGGGGAGGGCGGCGAACGTCACATCGCGGGGGGCGCGCCGCTGCGTGCATGCCCCGTGACGGATGGGACATCGGAAGGATAACGTTCCACCCTGCAACCTACTCCCCGGTAAGGAGCGGCATGAGCGCATACCGCACCATCCTCGTCGGCACCGACGGCTCCGATTCCTCGTTCCGCGCGGTCGACCGGGCCGCACAGCTGGCCGCCGCCACCGGCGCCACGCTGCTGCTGGCCTCCGCCTACAGCCCGATGCCCGAGCGCGAGCGGCAGAACGCCGCCGACCGCCTGGGCGATCTGGCGTACAAGGTCCAGGGCTCCACCCCGGCCGACGACGCCCTGCGCGCGGCGCGCGAGCGCGCGGTGGCCGCGGGCGCCAAGGACATCGAGCAGGAGGCGGTCGAGGGCGACGCGGTCGACGTGATCAGCAGGCTGGCCAAGGAGCGCGCCGCCGAGCTGGTCGTGATCGGCAACCGCGGGCTCAACAGCCTCGCCGGGCGGATCCTCGGCTCGGTCCCGGCCAACCTCTCGCACCGCTCGCCGTGCGACGTGCTGATCGTGCACACCACCGACGGGAAGTGACCCGATCGTGACCGCACCGGTCCGCCGGCCCCGGCCCGCGAGGTCTGGGCGGCGGATCGGTGGGGTAGGCACCCTCACAGGACGTAGGGTGGGCAGCCACCGATCATGGTCCCGGGCCCCCGCCCGGGAATGACGGCCCCCGCGGTGACGCTGTACCCGACGTCGGAAGGAGGCAGCGCGTGGTCGAGCTCGATAGCGTGCCGGAACTCGTCGATCCGGTGCTCGTGGCCGCCTTTGAGGGGTGGAACGACGCCGGGGAGGCGGCCAGCGGGGTCGTCCAGCATCTGGAGTCGACCTGGGACGCCGTTCCCATCGCCGAACTCGACCCGGACGACTACTACGACTTCCAGGTCACCCGCCCGCTGATCGAGATGAGCGACGGCGAGAGCCGCGGGATCACCTGGCCCACCACCCGGATCTCCTGGACGCGGCTGCCCTCGGGCCGCGACGTGGTCCTGGTGCACGGCATCGAGCCCAACATGCGGTGGCGCTCGTTCTGCCGCGAGCTGGTCGGCATGATGCTGGAGCTGAACGTCCAGAACGTCGTGCTGCTGGGCGCGCTGCTGGCCGACGCCCCCCACACCCGGCCCGTCCCGGTCACCGGTGCCGCCTCCGAGGCCGGCCTGGTCACCACGCTGCATCTGGAGCCGACCCGCTACGAGGGCCCGACCGGCATCCTCGGGGTGCTGCAGGACGCGTGCGCCAAGGCCGATCTGAGCACGGTGTCGCTGTGGGCGGCCGTGCCCCATTACGTCGCGCAGCCGCCCTCCCCCAAGGCCACGCTGGCGCTGCTGCGCCGCGTGGAGGACCTGCTGGACGTGACCGTCCCCCTGGGCGAGCTGCCCGAGGAGGCGCGCGCGTGGGAGAACGGCGTCAACGAGCTGGCCGAGGAGGACTCCGAGGTGGCCGAGTACGTCCGGACGCTGGAGGAGCAGAAGGACGCCACCGAGCTGCCGGAGGCCAGCGGCGACGCGATCGCGCGCGAGTTCGAGCGCTACCTGCGGCGCCGCGACGCCAACTGAGCGTTCGGACCACCAACCGAGCGGCCGGCCGGGCCGGCCCGGCGACGTCCTCGCCGCGTCCTGACGCCCCGGCGTTTCCGATATATCGGACGGTCCGCTGATCGCGATCTCGCCGCGCCCGTGCCTGGCAAATGATAGGTGTGGGTATCGGCGCCCCTTTTCGATGGCATTATGCGTTGCGTCCAATAACGCCGGGGCGAAGAACCGACCGGACCGAAAAGGAGCCCGCGTGCCGGAGGCCCAGCCGCTGCAGCCGCAGGACCCCCGGCGCCTGGGCGCCTACGAGCTGGTGGGCCGGCTCGGCGCGGGCGGCCAGGGCACGGTCTTCCTGGGCAGCGGGCCGGGCGGCGAGCGCGTCGCGGTCAAGCTGCTGCGGGTGCAGTTCGACGACGACGACACCGCGCGGGCCCGGTTCATCCGGGAGGCGTCCGTCGCGCGCCAGGTCGCCCGGTTCTGCACCGCCCAGGTCCTGGACGCCGACGTGGCGGGCGACAACCCGTACCTGGTCAGCGAGTTCGTCCCCGGACCCTCGCTGAGCCGCCAGGTGACCCGGGAGGGGCCGATCACCGGCGGGCGGCTGGAACGGCTGGCGGTCAACACCGCCAGCGCGCTCGCCGCGATCCACCGCGCCGGGATCGTGCACCGCGACCTCAAGCCGCACAACGTGCTGCTGGGCCCCGACGGCCCCCGCGTCATCGACTTCGGGCTCTCTCGGGTCCTGGACGCGGCCAGGACGGTCACCAGCAGGCCCGTCGGCACCCCCGCGTACATGGCCCCCGAGCAGGTCACCGGCGAGAACGCCGGGGCGCCCGCCGACGTGTTCGCCTGGGGCGCCACGATGACCTTCGCCGCCACCGGGCGGCCGCCGTTCGGCTCGGACTCCATCACCGCCGTGATCTACCGCGTGCTGCACCAGGAGCCCGATCTGGGCGACCTCGGCGGCGAGCTGCGCGGCCTGGTCACCGCCGCCCTGGCCAAGGACCCGGCCGAGCGGCCCACGGCCGCGCAGGTGCTGCTGCGGCTGGTCGGCCACGACGAGGCGTTCGCCCCGGCCGCGGGCGGGGCGGCGGCGACGCAGCCCGGAAGCGCAGCGGCCGGCTCCGTACTGCCCGACTCTGTACGGCCCGGCTCCGCACCGGCCGACTCGACACGGGCCGACTCCCCTGCGGCCGGACTCCCGGTGCCGGCGCCGGGCGCGCCGGAACCGCCCGACAGCACCCAGCCGTCGGCGGCCGCCCCGGCGGGCAGGGGCGGCAGCAGGCACCGCCGCCGCCGGAGCAGGGTCCCCGCCGTCCTGGCGGCCGCGGGCATCGCCCTGGCCGCCGGCGGCGGCACGTACGCCGCGATGACCTGGACGGCCGAGGAGCACGGGCGCGGCACGCCGATCGCGCATCCCTCGGCGACCGGCCCGGCGGGTTCGCCCGCTCCGTCGGTGAGCGGGGCCCTCAAGAGCAGGACGTCCACCGGCCCCTCGCGGGCGCGTCCCTCGGAGGGGACCGCAGGCGGCGGCACGCGGCCGTCCCGGCCCGGCCAGGGCCCCGCCCCCACCGGCGGCGGGGAGGACCCGCCGGGCGACGGCCGTCCCGACCCCGAGCCCGTGACGCTCGGGTCGCCCGACCCGCAGCGGTACTGCACCTCCAGCGGTGACTTCAAGGCCGCCTACCGGTCCGGCGAGTGGTACTGCATGCCCGACGGCGGCGTCGGCGTCGACACCCACATCACGATGACGCAGGTCTGCCGGTCGCAGTACGCGCCCGCCGCCGAGTCGCGGCTGGAAGGCGACGCCGGGACGCCCTCGGACTGGGACTGCTACGTCCTGAGGTAGCCGCCGCGCTTGTTGGCATCCGGCCAAGAAGACCCCTTGTGACGGGCCGGTCCGTGCGCAAGTATGCACTTACCGCACGTCGTCGGTGGAAGGATCGCTGTGCCCCCCGAACGAGAACGTTCCATCCTGCGGCTCGTGGCCGCCGAGCCCGCCGTCATGCTGGGCGCCGGCCGGGCCCTGCTGCTCCAGGTCGCCCACCCCAAGGTCGCGCAGGGCGTGGCCGACCACAGCGACCTGCGGCACCGCCCGCTCGACCGGCTGTTCGGCACCCTGGACTTCCTGATCATCGTCGCGTTCGGCACCGAGGAGGAGGCCGAGAAGATGGGCCGGGCGATCCGCCGGATGCACGAGCGGATCACCGGGCCCGGCTACTCCGGCAACGACCCGGACCTGCAGGTCTGGGTCAACGCCACCCTCATCGACGCCGCGCTGTACGTGTACGAGAAGGTGCTGAAGTCCCCCAGCGGCGACCAGGCCGCCGCCTACATCGACCAGGCCCGGTTCATCGCCGACGTGCTCGGCTGCCCGCCCGGCGCGCAGCCGGCCGACATCGAGGCGTTCCGGGCCTACATGGACGGCATGATCGCCTCGCTGGAGGTCACCGACGAGGGCCGCGAGGTCATGCGGGCCGTGCTGTGGTCGCGCAAGCTGCGCTGGATGGCGCCCGCGCTGTGGGTCAACCGCTTCGTCACCACCGGCCTGCTGCCCGAGCGGATCCGCGAGCAGTACGGGCTGCCCTGGAGCGACCGCAAGGACCGCGTCCTGTGGGGCCTGCTGCGCCTGCACACGTTCTTCTACCGGCTCGTCCCGCGGCGGCTGCGCCAGATCGGCATCCCGCTGATGCTGTGGGCTTCGCGGCGCCGGGTGGCGCGCCGGGGGCGCAAGTTCGCCGCCCAGCGCTCCTCCAGCGCCGCCTGACACTCAGCGCCGCCTGACCGTCAGCGCCGCCTGACCCTCAGAGGGCGACGCCGAGGAGGGCGTCGGCCAGGGCCGCGATCCGGCCGGGGGCATCGGTGTCCCCGCCCGGCTCCGCCGCCCAGCGGTCGATCTCCTCCAGCGCCGACCGCGCGTCCAGGTCCTCGGCCAGATGCGCGCGGACCCGCTCGGCCACCGGCCCGGCGGCCGGGCCGCTCGGCCGTGCGGCGGCGGCGCGCCAGCGCTCCAGCCGGGCGCTCGCGTCCGCCAGGTCGGCCGCGGTCCACTCCCAGTCCGACCGGTAGTGGTGGGCCAGCAGCGCCAGCCGGATCGCCATCGGGTCCGTGCCCTCGCGCCGCAGCTTGGAGACGAACACCAGGTTGCCCAGCGACTTGGACATCTTCTCGCCGTCGAGCCCGACCATGCCCGCGTGGACGTAGGACCTCGCGTGCGGGCGCTCGCCGGTGGCGGTCTGGGCGTGCGAGGCGCCCATCTCGTGGTGCGGGAACGCCAGGTCGGAGCCGCCGCCCTCGACGTCGAACCCCATCCCCAGGTACTCCACCGAGATCGCCGAGCACTCCACGTGCCAGCCCGGGCGGCCCGTGCCGAACGGGGAGTCCCAGCCGGGCTCGCCGGGCCGCTGCGCCATCCACAGCAGCGCGTCCAGCGGGTCCTTCTTGCCCTCCCGGCCGGGGTCGCCGCCCCGCTCGGCGAACAGCGGCGCCATCTGCTCGCGGGTCAGCCGGCTCACGCCGCCGAACTCCGGGTCGGAGTCGATCGGGAAGTACAGGTCGTCCTCGACCTCGTAGGTGGCGCCCTTGCCGCGCAGCCGCTCCACCATCCGCACGATCAGCGGGATCGCCTCGACCGCGCCGATGTACTGGTCGGGCGGCAGGATCCGCAGCGCGGTCATGTCCTCGCGGAACAGCTCGATCTCACGCTCGGCCAGCGCCCGCCAGTCCTCGCCGGTCTGCCGGGCACGTTCCAGAAGCGGGTCGTCGACGTCGGTGGCGTTCTGGACGTAGTGGACGGTGTGGCCGAGGTCACGCCACACCCGGTTCACCAGATCGAACGCCAGGTAGGTGTTGGCGTGGCCCAGATGGGTCGCGTCGTAGGGCGTGATGCCGCACACGTACATCCGGGCGGTGTCACCCGGCTCGGTGGGCCGCAGCGAACCCGTCCCGGTGTCGTACAGGCGCAGCCGGCCGCCCGGGGAGGGGAGACCTGCGGCGGGGAGGCTGGGCACTTGGGGAACGGGCCACGATCGCATACCGGAAAGCTTATCCATGCCCCGTTCGTCCCCCTGCCCCGAGATCGCCGGGCGGGGTCCTCACGCCAGCCGGACGCGCGGGTCCAGCAGCGAGTAGCCGATGTCCACGACCAGGTTGGCCACGATCACGAACACCGTCACCGTCAGCGTCACCCCGATGATCACCGGGCTGTCGCCGAGCGCGATCGACTGGTAGACCAGCTGGCCCACGCCCTGCAGCCCGAAGACCTTCTCGGTGACGATCGTGGAGCCCACCAGCATCCCCAGATCGATGCCGAACTGGGTGAACACCGGCGCCAGCGCGGCCCGCAGCCCGTGCCGGTAGACGACCCGGCGCTCGGGCAGCCCCTTGGAGCGCGCCGTGCGGATGTAGTCCTCCTCCAGCACGTCCAGCATCGAGCCGCGGGTCAGCCGCGCGTAGGCGGCCACCAGCAGCAGCGCCAGCGAGATCCACGGCAGCACCATCCGGCGCCAGAAGTGCTCCTGCAGCGGCGGTCCCGCCTCGAAGTACGGCAGCCCGGCCTCGGCGGGCATGGTGGAGAACAGGAACAGCAGCACCAGTGCCATCACGAACGCCGGGGTCGACATCCCCAGCAGCACGAACACCGTCGAGACCCGGTCCCAGAGCCCGTGCGCGCGGGTGGCGCTGAGCACCCCGATCGCGACCCCGCCGGCGAACCACAGCACGGCGGCGCCGAACACCAGCCACAGCGTCGTCGGCAGCCGGTCGGCGATCAGGTCGGCGACCGCGGTCCCGTTGATGTAGGACTCGCCGAGGTCGCCGCGCGCCAGCCGCGACAGGAAGTCCCCGTACTGCACCGGGACCGGCCGGTCCAGGCCGAGGTTGGCGCGGATCTGGGCGAGCGTCTCCGCGGACGCCCGCGGCCCGCCGATGACCCGTTCCACCGGAACGGGCGACAGGTGCAGGAACAGGAAGACCAGCGTCGACACCAGCCACAGCACCAGCAGCGAGTACAGCAGCCGCCGGACCAGCAGTCCCCCCATCGGCGGCTCACCTCCCCCGGACGGCCCGCGGGGCCCGGCCGCCCCGGTCGCCGCCCGGGCCCAGCGCCGCCCGGATGCCGTCGCCCAGCAGGTTGAACGACAGCGTGGTGAGCAGCAGCAGGACGCCGGGCACCGCCAGCAGCCACCAGGAGGCGCGGAAGACCTCGCCGCCCTCGCCGAGCATCCCGCCCCAGCTGGGCATCGGCGGCCGTATCCCCACGCCCAGGAACGACAGCGTCGCCTCGAACACGATCGACGTCGGCACCAGCAGCGAGGTCAGCACGGTGATCTGGGCGACCAGGTTGGGCAGCACGTCCACGAACATGATCCGGGACCGGCTCGCGCCCAGCGACCTGGCGGCCTCGACGAACGGCTTCTCCTTCAGCGACAGCACCTGGCCGCGCACCACCCGGCCCAGCGCGGCGAACGAGAAGAACGCGATCACCAGCACGGTCATCGCCAGGCTGGCCCCGGGCGAGGAGATCTGGAACGTGGTGGCCAGCGTGATCGCCACCAGCAGGTAGGGCAGTGCCAGGGTGAGGTCCATCAGCCGGGCCAGCAGCGCGTCCACCACCCCGCCCGCGAACCCGGCCAGCAGGCCGGCCGTGACCCCCGCCACCGCGGCCAGCGCCGCCGCGCCGATCCCGACCAGCAGCGAGATCCGCGCCCCGTACGCGGCGCGGACGAGCACGTCGCGGCCGAGCTGGTCGGCGCCCAGCCAGAACTCCGCCCCGGGCCCGACCGGCTGCCCGGCCGGGTCGAGGCCCGTCCGGGGGAACGTCGCGTCGTAGGGGTGCCCGGTCAGCGACTCCCACAGCGGCGCCAGCAGCGCGAACAGCACCATCAGGGCCAGCACCACCAGCGACGCCAGCGCGCCGCGGTCGCGGCGGAACCGCCGCCAGGCCCGCCGGAACGGGGCGTACTCGGGATGGTGCGGCTCGTCGGCGCGGCCCGGGGGCTCCTGCCGGTCGCGCCGGCCGCTCCGGTCCTGGTCAGCCCCGGCGGCCGTCCCCGCGGCGGCGGAGTCGTCGCCGGCCTTCGGCTCGGTGAAGGAGGTCATCGCGGCGCCTCCGAACGCCCGCCGGGCGCTTCGGCGGGCGACTCCAGGGGGAAGTGGCAGGCGGTCACATGCTCGGGCGCCTGCGGGTCGCTGAGCGGCGGGGGCGGCTCCTCCCCGGCGCAGCGCTCGCGCGCCCGGGGGCAGCGGGGATGGAACCGGCAGCCGCGCGGCGGGTCGACCGGCGACGGGACGTCCCCGATCAGCAGCCGCCGGGAGGCGCGCCCGCGCCGGGCCCGGTCGGCCTCGGCGCGGCCGGGCCCGGCCGGGCCCGGCCGCCCGGGATCCTCGGGAGCGGTGACCGACGCCGCCGACAGCAGCGCCGCCGAATACGGGTGGCGGGGACGCTCGTACAGGTCGCGGCGGGGCGCGGTCTCCACGATCCGGCCGAGGTACATCACCGCGACCCGGTCGCTGACATGCCGCACCACCGACAGGTCGTGCGCGATGAACAGGTAGGTCAGGCCCATCTCGGCCTGCAGGTCGCGGAGCAGGTTGATCACCTGCGCCTGGATCGAGACGTCCAGCGACGACACCGGCTCGTCGCACACGATCAGCCGGGGCCGCAGCGCCAGCGCGCGGGCCACCCCGATCCGCTGCCGCTGCCCGCTGGAGAACTCGGCCGGGAACCGGTCGTAGTGCTCGGGGTTGAGCCCGACCAGCTCCATCAGCTCGCGCACCCGGCGGCGGCGCTCGGCGCCGTGCGCGACGGCGTGGATCGCCAGCGGATCGCCGATGGCGGCGCCCACCCGCCGCCGCGGGTTCAGCGCGCCGTACGGATCCTGGAAGATCATCTGGACCGAGCGGCGGAACTCCTTGAGCCCCGCCTTCGACAGCCGGGTGACGTCGGTGCCCTCGAACATCACCCGGCCCCGCGTCACCGGGTGCAGCCCCGCCACGCAGCGGGCGAGGGTGGACTTGCCGCAGCCCGACTCCCCCACCACGCCCAGCGTCTCGCCGGGCCGGATCCGCAGGTCGACGCCGTCGACCGCGTGCACGCGCCCGGCGCGCCCGAGGCCCCGCCGGACGGGGAAGTGCTTGACGAGCCCCTCGACCGAGACCAGCGGCTCGGGCTCGTCCACGGCGGCTCGTGGCGACCGGACGCCTGCCATGCGCACTCCCCTCGTTGCACCGCCGACCGGCCCCGCCCGGACCGCGAAGATCGCACGAGGTAGTCAAGGTAGCACTCAGGGTGAGACAGGAGGGGGTGGCGGCGCAAGAGGGCCGGCGGGGCGCGTTCAGACCACCCGGGTCCACACTCCGCCGTCGCCGGGGGACGCGCGGAAGTCGTAGCGGAGCCCGTCGGCCGACAGCGCCAGGAGCGAGACCGACGTGGTCCCCCACACCCGGCCCTCCTCGATCTCGACCAGCGGCAGCAGCGACGCGGCGTCGGTACGGGCCAGGCCGGCGCCCTCGACCAGGGGCAGCCACTGGCCCCAGGCGGCCCCGGCCGGCGCGGAGTCCGGGCGCGGCTCGGGCCGCCGGGCGGCGTCGAACAGGGGACGGAAGTACGCCAGCCGCGCGGCCATGTGCGCGTCCTCGGTCGCGCCCGCCTGCTGCCCCGCGCCCTCCAAGCCGCTGTTGAGCACCATGTGCAGCCCGGCGCCCAGCTCCCGCTCGGCGAGGTCCGCGCCGTCCCAGTGCCACAGCCGGACCGCGTCGGGCTCGGCGCCGATCAGCAGGAACGGGTCGAAGCGCGGCAGGTCGATCCGGCCGAGCTTGCCGTCGGCGGCCACCCGCAGCGGCAGCTCGCCGCGCGACAGGCGGCCCTCCTCGGGCGCCATGGCGCCGCGCGCGTTCAGCACCGTGGCCGCGCGGTGCGCGACCGGGTCGGCGGCCAGCCAGGTCCCGCCGGCCCGCAGGTCACGCCCGCCGACCAGCCGCGGCCGGTCCGGCCAGTGCCGGGCCGGCGGCCGCCAGGACCGTGCCACGAACTCGTCGCGGACACCGACGAGGAGGACGGGCACCGGGGACGAGGGGTCGACGCTGACGATCGCCGTGCACATGTCCCTATTTGAGCACCATGCCGTAAATCCACCCCACACCGGGGTCGGTGCGCTACAGCGGCGGCCAGGGGATGGCGGGCCAGTCCTCGGGGGGGTAGGGGTGGATGCGGTGCTTGAGCATCAGGTCAACGCGGCGGCGGGTGGCGTCGACCTCCTCGGCCGTGAGCAGCCGCGACAGCCGCTCGCCCAGCTCGCCGGCCCGCAGGCCCGCCTCGACCCGGCCGAGCGCCTCGACCGCCTCGCCGGTCAGCTTCTTGCCGCGCCACTGCCACAGCACGGTGCGCAGCTTGTAGTCCACCGAGAAGCACACCCCGTGGTCGCAGCCGTACACGTGCCCGTCGCCCGGCGGGAGCAGATGCCCGATCTTGCGGTCGGCGTTGTTGACGACGGCGTCGAACACCGACATCCGGCGGATCGCGTCGTCGTCCGAGCGCGACAGCGCGACCAGGTCGACGTCGGGGTCGGGCTCCACCCACAGCTGCACCATGCCGGGGCCGTACGGGCCGTCGCGGTGCACGGTGGGCGGCACCACGTGCAGCCCCATCGCCTCCGACACCTCGTAGGCCGCCACCTCGCGCTCGGCGAGCGTGCCGTCGGGGAAGTCCCACAGCGGGCGCTCGCCGGCGACCGGCTTGTAGACGCAGGCGGCGCTGAGGCCGTCGTGCTCGATGGCGCAGTACAGCGTGGCGTTGGAGGCCTGGACGAGCCGGCCCTCGACCGTGAGGCGGCCCTGGCGCAGCAGCAGCTCGGCCGCCGCGGTGTCGCGGGGGGAGACGGCGCGCCCGTCGCCGGCGGGGGAACGATCCCGGGAGGACTGCGTCATGCGTTCATTCTTCCGTCCGCCCCGTCCATGATCCAGCACACCTGATTCCGCACCGTGTCGTTCCAGCCGTCCTCGCTAGCCGAGATACCCGTTCTGCCGGGGGCAGACATGCCCCTCGGTGTCCAGCGGAAGCCCGCACAGCGGGCACGGCGGCCGGCCCGCGGCCACCACCTGCAGCGCCCGCTCGGCGAACGCCCTGGCCTGCGCGGCGGTGATCCGCACCCGCAGCACCGCGATCGCCGGGTCGTCCTCGCCGACCTCGGCGTCCTCCTCGCCCTCGGTCACCTCCTGGGCCTCGATGACCACCTGCTCGTCCTCGGGGTCCCAGGCCAGCGCCATCGTGCCGACCTTGAACTCCTCCTCCACCGGCTGGTCCAGCGGCCCGTCGTCGCGCAGCCCGGCGGGGGTCGCCGCGGGCACCGGCGCCTCGCCGCCGCCGCGCCGCAGCACCTCGTCCAGCAGCTCCTCCAGGCGCTCGGCCAGCAGCGTCACCTGGAACTTCTCCAGTCCCACGCTGGTGACCCTGCGGCCCGAGCGGGCCTGCAGGTAGAAGGCGCGGTCGCCCGGGGCGCCGACGGCCCCGGCGACGAACCTTTCCGGCAGTTCATAGGAGATGACGGGCATGACAACGACCCTACGCGCCGCCGCCGACCGGCGCGTCATCCTCTCCCCCGCCGCCGTGTCCCTCCCCGGCGGAGGGCTCCGGCAGCAGGTCCCCGACGCCGCCGCCGGTGTCGTTGAGCCGGACCACGAACGGCCGCAGCTCGGTGTAGCGGATCACCGTCAGCGACGCGGGCGCGGCCTGGATCCGCTGGAACTGGTCCAGGTGCAGGCCCATCGCGTCGGCCACGATCGCCTTGATGATGTCGCCGTGGCTGCACACCACGTAGGCCGCGTCCGGGCCGTGCCCGGCGGCGATCCGCTCGTTCCAGTCCCGTACGGCCGCGACCGCGCGATGCTGGGCGTCGGCCATCGCCTCGCCGTCCTCGCCGGGGAACCGCACCGCGCTGGGATGGGCCTGGACGACCTTCCACAGCGGCTCCTCGGCCAGCTCCTTGAGCGAGCGGCCCGTCCAGTCGCCGTACCGGACCTCCCCGAACCGCTCGTCCAGCTGCACCTTCTCGATCGGCGTGTCGTGCCCGGCGGCGATCGCCTCGGCGGTCTCCACGCAGCGGTCCAGCGGGCTGGACACCACCGCCGCCACAGGTACGGGGGCCAGGCGCCCGGCCAGTTCACCGACCTGGGCGCGGCCGCGGTCGTCGAGGCTCAGCCCGGGGGTCCAGCCGGCGAGCAGGGGGCCGGTCATGGCGGTCAGGCCATGCCGCACCAGCAGAAGCGTCGTCACGCCAGGCACTCTACGAGATCATGCCGATACCGGATCCGTCCCCGGGCTTCACGCCGCGCGCCGGGATGCGCCAGGATGGCCTTCTGTGATCGTCGACAAGGCCATCTACGCGCGGGGCGTCCGGCACACCATCGAGGGCGACATCAGCGACGCCTTCGACGCCGCGCGCGCCGAGACCGCCCGCACCGGCGACGGGCCGGGCGGCTGCTTCGTGTGGATCGGCCTGCACGAGCCGACCGAGGCCGAGTTCGAGTTGGTCAAGGACGAGCTCGGGCTGCATCCGCTGGCCGCCGAGGACGCCGTCTCCGCGCACCAGCGGCCCAAGCTGGAGCGCTACGACGACACGCTGTTCATCGTGCTGAAGACGCTGGTCTACAAGGACGCCACCTCCGACATCGAGGTCGGCGAGATCATGCTGTTCCTCGGCGACGGCTTCGTGGTGACCGTACGGCACGGCGAGGGCAACCCGCTCGGGCCGGTGCGCAAGCGGCTGGAGGGCGACACCGCGCTGATGGAGCACGGGCCCGCGTCGGTGCTGTACGCGGTCTGCGACGAGGTCGTCGACCACTACGGCGTGGTGACGCGCGAGGTCGAGATCGACATCATCGAGCTGGAACGGGCCGTGTTCCGGCCCGGCCGCGCCGACGTCACCGAGGACATCTACTCCCTCAAGCGCGAGGTCCTGGAGTTCCGTACCGCGCAGGACCCGCTGGTGCCGGTGCTGCAGGAGATCGTGCGCGGCCGGGTGCCCGAGTGCCAGAGCACCCGCGAGTACTTCCGCGACGTCCTGGACCACCTGCTGCGGGTGGACGGGCAGGTCGACGCGCACAACGAGCTGCTCAACAGCGTGCTCACCGCGCACCTGGCCCTGATGGGCAAGCAGCAGAACGAGGACATGCGCAAGATCTCGGCATGGGCGGCCGTCATCGCGGTACCGACGATGGTCGCCGGCCTGTACGGGATGAACTTCGACTACATGCCCGAGCTGCACTGGCTGTACGGGTACCCGGCGGTGATGCTGGTGATGGTGACGATCTGCGTCGTGGTCTACATCCGGCTCCGCAAGAGCGGGTGGCTGTGAAGGCGCCCGAGCGCCGCCCCGGCAGGGGCAGGCGGCACAAGCTGTGGCCGGGGACCGTCATCACGGTGGTCCTGTTGTGGATCCTGCTGCTGTTCCTGATCATCCACAACGGCGCCCGGCTGCCGCGCTGGCCCGACTCGGCCGCGCCCGCACCTGCCGTGCCCGCGCTTGCCGGACCGGCGGCGCCGCCGGCAGCTCAGGACTTCGTGACGCCGTCCGGATCCTGGTCGCCGGCGCCGGCCTTCCCATCCGGGCGGGACGTGTAGGCGGAGCGGTCGGGCGGCTGGGCGGTGGCCAGCAGCGCCGCCCACAGGTGCGACTCGGCGTCCTGTGCCTCCAGCCGCCGCCGGATCCCCTCGATCCGGCCGGCCGTGGGCAGGGAGAGCCACAGCAGCAGCGGGTACCCCAGCACGAAACCGGCCACGAAGACGGCCTCGCTGCGGGCGGTGGTCGCCAGCGCCAGGCCCAGCACGATCACGCCCTCGGCCAGCGCGAACCGCACCAGCAGCGCCTGCCGGAAGTTCATCAGGGCCGCCGCGGCCGCCTTCGGGGGCGGCGATCCGGGCGGCATCGGGCGCGGCGTGCGGGGACCGATGACCGCCGCGGCCGCCGCGGCCGCGACCAGCGGCAGGCAGAACCACGGCACGGCACCGCCGAACAGGTCGCCGGTGCCCTGGACGATCAGCGGCGAGATGGCCAGGATCAGCACCGGCGCGATGACCAGCACCAGCCACATCCGGCGCAGCTGCCCCAGGACCGACCCGCCCCGCAGCGAGGCCAGGTAGCCCGGGTCCTGCTCGCGCCCCGCGCCGTAGCGAGGCTCGAGGGACGTTCCGTCGTCGGGATCGTGGCCCGGCGAGTACACCGAGAACCGAGAGGGCGCCATGGCCGAGCACTCTAACCCGGTGCCCCCCGGCCGGTCATCAGGCCGCGATCACGTTACGGCCGGCACTTTTGTCACGTCGCGCTGATGACCCCGGCCGCCAGCAGGCCCAGGATGACGCCGCCGAGCACCACCCGGTAGTAGACGAAGACCATCATCGAGTGCTTGGCGAGGTACTTCAGCAGCCAGGCGATGCAGGCGTACCCGACCACGAACGACACCAGCGTCGCCACGATCGTCGGCACCACCGGCAGCGAGCCGTCGAAGGCGTGCCGCAGCTGGTAGACGCCCGACAGCAGCACGGCGGGCACCGACAGCAGGAAGGAGTAGCGGGCGGCGGCCTCGCGGGTGTAGCCCAGGAACAGCGCGCCGGTCATGGTCGAGCCGGACCGGGACGAGCCCGGGATCAGCGCCAGCGCCTGGAACGCGCCGATCACCAGGCCGTCGCGCAGGTCGAGGTCGGCGACCTCGCGCTTGCGGGAGCCGGCCCACTCGGCGGCCGCCAGCAGCAGGCCCATCCCGATGAGCGTGCCCGCGTTCAACCACAGGTTCCGCGACGGCCCCTCGATGGCGTCGTCGAACGCCAGCCCGGCCACCGAGATCGGGATCGTCCCCAGGCCGATGTACCAGCCCATCCGCGCGTCCTGGTGGCGCCGGATCTCCGGCGTCCACAGGCTCCTGGCCCAGGTGGCCAGGATGCGGGCCAGGTCGCGCCAGAAGTAGATGATGACGGCCGCCATCGTGCCGATCTGGATCACCGCGGTGAACGCCGCGCCCGGATCGTCCCAGCCGAGGAACTCCGGCACGAAGAGCATGTGTCCCGAGCTGGAGATCGGCAGGAACTCGGTGAGTCCCTGGACGATCCCGAGCACGGTCGCTTCCACGACGTTCACAGGCGGCGGCTTCCCCTCGGGCCGGAGCTGGCTGGCGGTGCGCGTTGCAACGGAAAGCGTATCGGCCGTCACCGACCGTCACCGGCGGCCGCCGCGGACCGGCCGGCCGGCGCGTCCCGCTACTGTTCCGACCATGGAAGAGCGTCACCTCGGGCGAAGCGGCCTCGCGGTGTCCCGGCTGGGCCTGGGCACCATGACCTGGGGGCACGACACCGAGCCCGACGAGGCGGCCGCGCAGCTGGCGGCCTTCGTGGACGCGGGCGGCACGTTCGTCGACACCGCCGACGTCTACGGCGACGGGCTGAGCGAGCGGATCCTCGGCCACCTGCTGCGCGAGACGGTCGACCGGGACGCGATGGTCGTGGCCACCAAGGCCGCGATCCGTCCCGACGGCCGCTACGACGCCTCCCGGCGGCATCTGCTGGGGGCGCTGGACGCCTCGCTGGAACGGCTGGGGCTGGAGTACGTGGACCTGTGGCAGCTGCACGCCTACGACCCGTACACGCCCCTGGAGGAGACCCTGTCGGCGCTGGACGAGGCGGTGGTCTCGGGCCGGACCCGCTACGTCGGGGTCTCCAACTACGCCGGCTGGCAGATCGCCAAGGCGGGCACCTGGCAGCGCGCCTGGCCCGGCCGCGAGCCGATCATCTCCGCCCAGCTGGAGTACTCGCTGCTGCGCCGCGACATCGAGCGCGAGGCCGTCCCGGCGGCGCTGGACGCCGGTGCCGGGTTGCTGCCGTGGTCGCCGCTGGGCCGCGGGGTCCTCACCGGCAAGTACCGGACCGGGATCCCGGCGGGCTCGCGCGCCGCCGCGCCGCATTTCGCCGACTTCGTCCACCCCTACCTGGACGAGGAGTGCGCCCGGATCGTGGAGTCGGTGGTGACGGCGGCCGAGGGGCTGGGCGTGACCCCGCTCAGCGTGGCGCTGGCCTGGGTGCGCGACCGGCCCGGCGTCGCGGCGCCGATCGTCGGGGCCCGCACGGCGGCGCAGCTGGAGCAGGCGCTGCTCAGCGAGGACCTCACGCTGCCGGTGGAGATCCGGGCCGCGCTGGACGACGTTTCCGACATGGCGCCCGCCTCCGCGTGACGGGCGCGTGAATCGACTACGATCCGATCCCCGTGACCGACTCGCATTCCCGTACCTCCACCCCTGGCCCCTCTGGCCCCTCAGTGCCCTCTGGCCCCCAGCAGGCCGATGAGCGGGCCGGGCGCGCCGCCCTCGCCGAACTGTTCGCCGCGACGGGCGTCCCGGAGTCGCTGGCGGCCCGGACGCTGGTGCGGCTCGGGCCGGGCGCCGCCGCCCGGCTGCGCGAGGACCCGTGGCGGCTGCTGCGCGTTCCGGGCGTGGCGCCCCAGCAGGCCGACCACTTCGCCCGGCGGTCGCTCGGCGACCAGGCGCACCCCGACGACCCCCGGCGCGGCCGGGCGCTGGTCGTCCACCTGCTCACCGAGGCCGCGCGGCACGGGCACACCGTGACGCCGCCCGCGGACGTGCTGGCCGACCTCGGCAAGCTGCGCGTCGCCGACGCCCAGCGGGCCGTCGAGGGCGCGCTGAACGAGGGCGAGGTGATGGCCCTCACCGAGGAGCCCGACTTCGACGAGGCGGCGCTGGCCGAGGGCGAGGACATCCCCGAGCCGGCCGAGATCCTCGGCTTGGCCCGCTGGGCGATCGCCGAGGAGGCCGCCGCCGAGGGCTTCCAGCGGCTCACGGCCACGGCCGAGCCGCTGCTGGAGGACGCGACGGTCAAAGCACTGCGGGCCGGGCTGCCCGAGGACCGTTCGCTGGCCCTCACGGCCGCGCTGCGGACCGGCGTGAGCATCCTGCGCGGGACGGCCGGCGATCTGGCGGGGATGGCGCTGGCGATCGCCACGGCCGCCGCCGGGCAGGAGGTGCGCGCGGCCGTCGTCACCCCCACCGCCCGGGCCGCCGCCGACCTGGCCGCCGCCGCCGGGGACGCCGCCACCGGGGAGAGCGGGTTCACGATCAGCGGGCTGCACGCGCTGCTGGAGCCGGCGCGGGGCGCCGAGGTCGCCTTCGAGCGCGGCGAGCAGCACCCGCTGGAGCTGGACCTGGTGATCCTCACCGACGCGGCGGGCCTGGACGTCGAGCTGTGCGCGCTGCTGGTGCGGGCCTGCGCCGACGGGACGCATCTGGTGCTCGGCGGCGAGCCCGGCGCGCTCCCGCCCGCCGGTCCCGGCCGGGTGCTGGACGATCTGGAGGCCTCCGACACCGTCCCGGTCATCGAACTGGACCCCGAGCCCACCGGCGACCCGCTGGCCGCGCTCACCGCCGCCGTGCGGGGCGGCGAGCTGACGGCCGTGGACGCGCCCGGCAAGGAGGTCGTCATCGTGCCGGCCGCGAGCGCCGAGGAGGCCGTGCACCGGGCGGTCCAGCTGGTCACCGACTCGATCCCGCGGGCCCTGGGGATCGCCGTGGACGACGTCCAGGTCGTGGTGCCGGCCACGGCCGGCGAGGCGGGCGCCGCGGCGCTCAACGCCGCGCTGAAGGCCCGGCTCAATCCCGGGCCGGGCCGGTTCGGCGGCTTCGACCCCGGCGACCGCGTGCTGGTCGCGGCGCCCCTCCCCCAGGCCGCGGTGGGCGAGCCCGGGACGGTCACCGGCGCCGACGCGACCGGCCTGCACGTGGAGTTCGCCGGCGGTACGGAGGTCGTCCCGCCGGCGCTGGCGTCGCGGCTGCGGCCCGGCTGGGCCGTCACGGTCGCCCTGGGCCGCGGTACGCGCCGTCCCGCCGTGGTCGCGGTCCTGCCGCCGGACGGCGCCGACGACACCGCCGGGCTCTCGCGGCCGCTGGTGGCCACGGCCTTCGGGCTGGCGCGCCGGCACCTGTCGGTCGTGCAGGCCGCCGGGCCCGCGCTGGCCCAGGCGGTGCGCGAACGCCAGGCCCCGGACCGGCGGACCCGCCTGGCCAGGCTCGTCGTGCCCTGACGCACGATCCTGACGCACGGGCTTGACGCACGGGCCTGGCGGGACCACCAGGAACCAAGTGAGCGCTTGTGTAAATGTCGAACCGGGTATCTACTGGGCGGAACCGGCCGAATGACGTTCTTGTGACGGTGCGCACTTCCCGCCTAGAGTTATTGGCGCAACGTCAATAGAAGTCGGCAGTCGAAGGAGTGAGATGCCCCAGCAGCAGCGGCGCATGAGGCGGTTCGGTTCGGCCACGGGGGTCTCGGTGGGCGTCTCGGCCGGAGCGCTGGTCCTGGTGGCCCTGAGCGCCCCGCCGGCCGCCGCCGCGACCGCGGCCAAGCCGTGCCCGGAGGGCACCGACCCGGCGAGCACCATCGACAACTGGAAATGCCAGCTCGACAACATCCGCGAGGACCTGGAGCCGAAGCCCACGCCCAGCCCCACGCCCACCCGGCCCGTGGTCAAGAAGCCTCCGAAGAAGGAGACGGGCTCCACCCCCAAGGCCCCCGCGCGCAAGCCCAAGGCTCCGTCCCGCGACGGCGGCGCCAACGGCCCCGGCGGGCAGTTGCCCCCGTCCGCGGTCGCCCCCCAGAGCGCGCCGGGCGGCCTCAAGCCCTACTCCCCCGGCAGCGCACCCGACCTCCCGGGCGTCCCAGGCCTGCTGCCCGCACCCGAGGTGGCCGGCAGCCCCGCCGCGTACGACGGCACGATGCCGCAGACCCGGCTCACCACGCCGGTCGCCGCGTCCGAGCGGCAGGACGCCCCGGCCATCACCCTGTGGGTCGCCGCCGCCGCGGGCGCCGCCGGTGCCGTCGGCGCGGTCAACATCAGCGTCCTGGGCCGCCGCCTGCGCTACGCCCGCGGCCCCCGCCGCTAGCGAGCCCGCGCGCGACGCCGAAGGCCGCCCCGCGAACGCGGGGCGGCCCAGGCAGGACGACTCATCGGTCCTGTGCGGCTCCTATGCGGCGCCGACGGCGTGCAGGCCGCCGTCCACGTGGACGATCTCGCCCGTGGTCGCCGGGAACCAGTCCGACAGCAGCGCCGCGCAGGCGCGCGCGGTCGGCTCGCTGTCCTTGATGTCCCAGCCGAGCGGCGCCACCTGCGGCCACATCTCGGTCATCCCCTCGAAGCCGGGGATGCTCTTGGCCGCCATCGTCGCCAGCGGCCCGGCCGCGACCAGGTTGACCCGGATCCCCTGCGGGCCCAGGTACTTGGCCAGGTAGCGCGAGCACGACTCCAGGCCGGCCTTGGCCACGCCCATCCAGTCGTACACCGGCCAGGCCTTGGTGGCGTCGAAGTCGAGCCCGACCACCGAGCCGCCCTCCTTCATCAGCGGCATGCACGCCATCGTGAGCGACTTCAGCGAGTACGCCGAGGAGTGCAGGGCGATCGCCACGTCCTCCCAGGTCGTCTCCAGGAAGTTGCCGCCCAGCGCGGTCTGCGGCGCGAACCCGATCGCGTGCACGACCCCGTCCAGCCGGTCGAACCCGTGCCCGCGCAGCTCGTCGGCCAGGCCGGCCAGCTGCTCGGCGTTGGTGACGTCCAGCTCCACGACCGGCGGCGGGTTGTCCCTGCCGGTGGGGAGCCGCTTGGCGGTACGAGCGGTCAGCGTCGGGCGCGGGTAGGCGGTGAGCACCACTTCGGCGCCCTGCTCCTGCGCGACCCGCGCCACGTGGAACCCGATCGAGGCGTCGGTGAGGACGCCGGTGACCAGGATCTTCTTGCCTTCGAGGATTCCCATAGCGTTCAGTGCCCCATTCCCAGGCCGCCGTCGACCGGGATCACGGCCCCGGTGATGTAGGCGGCGTCGTCGCTGGCCAGGAACCGCACCGTCTTGGCGATCTCCTCCGGACGGGCCGTGCGGCCCAGCGGGATCACGCCCTTGATGGTCTTCTGCTGGTCCTCGGTGAGCGCCGCGGTCATGTCGGTGTCGACGAAACCGGGCGCGACCACGTTCACCGTGATGTTGCGCGTGGCGAGCTCGCGGGCCAGCGACCGGCCGAAGCCGACCAGGCCCGCCTTGGACGCGGCGTAGTTGGCCTGCCCGGCCGAGCCGAGCATCCCGACCACCGAGGACACCAGGATGATCCGGCCGTGGCGCTTGCGCATCATCTGCTTCACCGAGCGCTTGGCGACCCGGTAGGCCCCGGTCAGGTTGGTGTCCAGGACGGAGGTGAAGGCCTCCTCGCTCATGATGGCCAGCAGCGTGTCCCGGTTGATGCCGGCGTTGGCCACCAGCACCTCGACCGGTCCCTGCTCGGCCTCGACCTTGCTGAACGCCGCGTCGACGTCCTCGGTGCTCGTCACGTCGCACCGGACGCCGAACAACCCCTCGGGCGGCTCCCCGGAACGGTAGGTGACCGCGACCGCGTCACCTCCGGCCGACAGCTCGCGGGCGATGGCCAGGCCGATGCCCCGGTTACCGCCGGTCACGAGGACAGAGCGACTCATGGGTCGTACCTCTCGTCGAATACGTCTCGGGTGATGCCGCCGGAACGGGCCGCCGACCATGCCGCGGGGGCCGACCGGCAACAGCCAAGGAGCGTATCGGCCTACCGGCGGTAGCGAGATGTGCCGTCTCGACAAGATCCGCTCACCGGTTTTGTTCCGGCCGGATCGAGCGCCGGCACCGATGCGCGCCGGGGGACGCGGGACGGGTCCCGGTGCGCCCGGGGCGGAGAATCGCGGGGCGGCGGAGGGTAGGTTGCGGTAGGTGCATGACATCGATCCCGCTTTCACCGCGTTGCCGCTGCGCGCGCTCGCCGACGCGGCACTGACCAGGGCCGGGGAGCTCGGCGCCGAGCACGCCGACTTCCGGCTCGAACGCATCCGCAGCCAGACACTGGGCCTGCACGACGCCTCCCTGGAGACCGCGCTGGACGCCGACGACGTCGGCCTGTCGGTACGGGTCGTCAAGGACGGCACGTGGGGCTTCGCCGCCGGCATCGACCTGACCCCCGCCGGCGCCGCCCGGGTGGCCGAGCAGGCCGTCGAGGTCGCCGCCGTGGCCGCCGCCGTCAACCGCGAGCCCATCGAGCTGGCCGCCGAGCCGGTGCACGGCGAACGCACCTGGGTCTCGGCGTACGAGACCGACCCGTTCACCGTCCCGACCGCCGAGAAGGTGGCGCTGCTGGCCGACTGGAGCCGCCGACTGCTGGACGACGACCGCGTCGACCACGCCGACGCCACCCTGCTGCAGGTCAAGGAGAACAAGTTCTACGCCGACCTGGCCGGCACCGTCACCACCCAGCAGCGGGTACGGCTGCACCCGGTCCTGACCGCCGTGGGCATCGGCGACGGCGTGTTCGACACGATGCGCACCATCGCGCCACCGGTGGGGCGCGGCTGGGAGTGGCTGACCGGCGCCCACTGGGACTGGGACGGCGAGCTGGCCCGGATGCCGGAGCTGCTGGCCGAGAAGCTGGCGGCGCCGTCGGTCGACGCGGGCGTCTACGACGTCGTCATCGACCCGTCCAACCTGTGGCTGACCATCCACGAGTCGATCGGGCACGCCACCGAGCTGGACCGGGCTCTGGGCTACGAGGCCGCCTACGCCGGCACCTCGTTCGCCACGCCCGACAAGCTCGGCTCGCTGCGGTACGGGTCGCAGGTCATGAACGTGGTCGGGGACCGTACCGCCGAGCACGGGCTGGCCACCATCGGCTACGACGACGAGGGCGTGCGGACGCAGGAGTTCGACATCATCTCCGGCGGCATGTTCACCGGCTACCAGCTCGACCGGCGGATCGCCCGGCTCACCGGCGAGGAGCGCTCCAACGGCTGCGCGTTCGCCGACGCCTCTTCCAGCATGCCGCTGCAGCGGATGGCGAACGTGTCGCTGCGGCCCGCCCCCGGCGGCCCGTCCACCGACGAGCTGATCTCCGGCGTCGACCGCGGCGTCTACATCGTCGGCGACAAGAGCTGGTCGATCGACATGCAGCGCTACAACTTCCAGTTCACCGGCCAGCGCTTCTACCGGATCGAGAACGGCCGGCTGGCCGGCCAGCTGCGGGACGTGGCGTACCAGGCCACCACCACCGACTTCTGGAACTCGATGGAGGCCGTCGGCGGCCCGCAGACCTACGTGCTGGGCGGGGCGTTCAACTGCGGCAAGGGCCAGCCGGGGCAGGTCGCCCCGGTCAGCCACGGCTGCCCGTCGGCGCTGTTCCGCGGCGTCAACATCCTCAACGCTCTCAAGGAGGCCGGCCAGTGAGCCAGGTATTGCGGCCGCAGGAGGCCGTCGAGCGGGCGCTGGCGCTGTCGCGCGCCGACGACTGCCTGGTCATCGCCGACGAGTCCAGTACCGCCAACCTGCGCTGGGCGGGCAACACCCTGACCACCAACGGCGTCACCCGGTCCAACCGGCTGACGGTGATCGCGCTGCGCCGTACCGGCGGGGGCGTGGCGGCGGGCGTGGTGTCGCGGGCCGCGGTGACCGCCGCGGACCTGGAGGACCTGGTCCGCGCCGCCGAGGCCGACGCCGCCGGCAACGCCCCCGCCGAGGACGCCGCGCCGCTGGTCGCCGAGGCCGGGCCGGGCGGCGGCGCCTGGGACGACGCGCCCGCCGACACCGGGATCGGCGTCTTCGGCGCGGTCGCGCCCGCGCTCGGCGAGGCGTTCGCCGAGGCCGAGGCGCGCGGCGACCGGCTGTACGGGTTCGCCAACCACGTGGTGACCTCGACGTTCCTGGGCACCTCGGGCGGGCTGCGGCTGCGGCACGACCAGCCGACCGGGCTGCTGGAGCTCAACGCCAAGGGCGCCGGCGGCTCGGCGTGGGCGGGCGTGGGCACCCGCGACTTCGCCGACGTGGACGTCCCGGACCTGACCGGCGGGCTGGCCCGCCGGCTGGAATGGGGCCGGCGCCGCGTCGACCTGCCCGCCGGGCGGTACGAGACGGTCCTGCCGCCCAGCGCGGTGGCGGACCTGATGATCTACCTGTACTGGTCGGCCGGCGCCCAGGACGCCCACGACGGCCGGACGGTGTTCAGCGCGCCCGGCGGCGGCACCCGGGTGGGCGAGAAGCTGACCGGGCTGCCGGTCACGCTGTCCAGCGACCCGCGCGCCGCGGGGTTGGAGTGCGCGCCGTTCGTGGTCGCGCACGCCTCGAGCCGCGAGTCGTCGGTGTTCGACAACGGGCTCGCCCTCGGCGCCACCGAGTGGATCTCCGGCGGCACCCTGTCGGCGCTCACCCAGACCCGCCGGTCCGCGGCGCTCACCGGGCTGCCGGCCACCCCCGCCGTCGACAACCTGTCGATGAGCGTGCCGGACGGCGGCGCGTCGCTGGAGGACATGGTCGCTCGCACCGAGCGCGGGCTGCTGCTGACCTGCCTGTGGTACATCCGCGAGGTCGACCCGCAGCGGCTGCTGCTGACCGGGCTCACCCGCGACGGCGTCTACCTCGTCGAGGGCGGCGAGGTCGTCGGCGCGGTGAACAACTTCCGGTTCAACGAGAGCCCGGTCGACCTGCTCGGCCGGATGACCGAGGTGGGCGCGACCGGCCCGACGCTGCCCCGCGAGTGGTCGGACTACTTCACCCGGACCGCGATGCCGCCGGTCCGGATCGCCGATTTCAACATGTCGACGGTGTCCCAGGCGTCCTGAGACCCGCCTGTACGGCCCCGTGAGGCCCGCTGCGGGCCTTCAGTGCCCCGGCCGCCACTTCACCCTGGGCGCCCCCGGAATCGTCCCGGAGGGCGCCCAGGGCGTTCTCCGCCTCAGGTCGCCTCTGAATCGCTCCGCCTCTGAATCGCCGGGTGTCAGCCGTCCTCGAGCCGGAAGCCGAGCTTGAGGCCGACCTGGTAGTGCGCCACCTCCCCGTCCACGATCTGGCCGCGCACCTCGGTCATCTCGAACCAGTCCAGATGCCGCAGCGTCCGCGAGGCCCTCCTGATGCCGTTGCGCACGGCGTCGTCGACGGATTCGGGCGAGGTTCCGACGATCTCGGTCACCCGGTATGTGCGATCGGTCATGTGGCCCTCCTGGTGTCGCCTGTCAGCCACCCAGGGCATACCGTGGAATCGTGAAGGTCATTCACCGCAAGCACACCGAGACCGCCGAGGTCTACACGGTCACCAACGCCCCGCGTCCCATGTCCGAGGACATCGGGAACCGGCAGCGCCGCTACCTGATCTCGATGGGGATCCGGACGGGCTGCTTCATCGGCGCGGTCCTCGCCGCCGTGGCCGGCGCGCCGCTCTGGGCGGTCCTGCTGCTGGTGGTGGGAGCGATCTTCCTGCCCTACATCAGCGTCGTCGTCGCCAACGGCGGGCGGGAACCGCAGGCGCAGCCCCGGTTCCAGGACCCCGATAGCCCGCAACACAAGGGCATTTCCGGACACCGCCCAGAAATCGGGTCGTGACTTTCTCTTGACTAGGGGCGGGGGGGTTCGGTGTACGATTTGTACCGGCGCTCTGGTCCCCCGTCGGGGCGCCTGTGCCGGTGTTCCGGGCCCCCGTCGGAACACCGATGATGCGGCGCCGGGTGGATTGCCCCCGTATCCACCCGGCGTCGCTTTCAATTCCGGGGCCTCTCGCTCCCGTTCCTGATCTGGGCGGACGCCCTGCCCGGCCCTCCGGGCGTCGCCCCCCGGCGGTTCCTCCCTCAGCCTCCCGGCCAGACGGCCCTGTGACGGCCCGGGCGGGCCTCCGAGCCGGTTTGCCACCTGATGGACGCGCCTGGACGCGTCCAATGCCTCGCTTCGCCTCCGGCGCCCGTACGCCCACGTCCCGGCCTGGCACCGGTAGAACCGCCCATCCGGGGCGGTCTCGGTCTCTATGCGGCGACCCCGTGGATGACAAGACCCAACGCTGGCCTTGTCCGGCCACGGACCGAAACACCGCTTCGGGACGCGCCCGTTCAGGCCCGTTGAGCCCCCGGAGCCCTGGAGGCCGTCGGCCGTCCCAAGCGCGGTTGTGTCCGCCCACCGTTCTGCCGCTGACCCGGCCCTTCTCCCCGTCCCGGCTTGATTCTAGAATCGAGTTCGACGTAACTTAGCGTTCTGTTAGATAACGACCGCAGATGAGACAGGGACCGAAGGGAGCGCGGCTGTGCGCCGTACGGTGTTCAACGAGGATCATGAGGCCTTCCGGTCGACGATCCGGGACTTCATCGCCGCCGAGGTGGCGCCGGTGTACGAGCAGTGGGAGAACGCCGGGCACCCGCCGCGCGACTTCTACAACAAGCTGGGCGAGCTGGGCGTCTTCGGGATCACCGTCCCCGAGGAGTTCGGCGGCGCCGGCGAGACCAGCATCAAGTACCAGCTGGTGATCTCCGAGGAGTGCGCCCGCGCCGGGGTGAGCTTCGGCGGCTACGGCGTGCACGTGAACCTGGTGCTGCCGTACCTGATGAAGTACGGCTCGGACGAGCAGAAGAAGCGCTGGCTGCCCGACTTCATCTCCGGCGACATGATGACCGCCATCGCGATGACCGAGCCGGGCACCGGATCGGACCTGGCGGGCATGCAGACCACCGCCAAGCGGGACGGCGACCACTACATCCTCAACGGCGCCAAGACGTTCATCACCGGCGGCGTGCTGGCCGACCGCGTGCTGGTGGTGGCCCGCACCTCCCCCGCCACCCCCGAGAACCGCCGCGCCGGCCTGTCGATCCTGGTGGTGGACACCAAGAGCGAGGGCTACACGGTCGGCCGCAAGCTGGAGAAGATCGGCCTGCGCAGCTCCGACACCGCCGAGCTGTCGTTCACCGACGTGCGGGTGCCCGCCGAGGACCTGCTCGGCGAGGAGGGCGGCGGCTTCGGGTACCTGACCCACAACCTGGCCGAGGAGCGGCTGGGCATCGCCATGTCCTCCTACGCCTCCGCCGCGGCGGCCGTGGACTTCGCCAAGGCCTACGTGCAGCAGCGCACCGTCTTCGGCAAGACCGTCTCCTCGTTCCAGAACACCAAGTTCGTCCTCGCCGAGTGCGACACCGAGGTCGAGGCGGCCCGGTCGCTGGTGGACCGCGCGGTCGAGGCGCTGGACGCCGGCGAGCTCACCGCCGCCGACGCCGCCCGGACCAAGCTGTTCTGCACCGAGGTCCAGGCGCGCGTGGTCGACAAGTGCCTGCAGCTGCACGGCGGCTACGGCTACATCCTGGAGTACCCGATCGCGCGCCTGTACACCGACGCGCGCGTCTCCCGCATCTACGGCGGCACCAGCGAGGTGCTCAAGACGATCATCGCCAAGGACCTGGGCGTCTAGCCGCCGGGGAGGCCTGGCGACCGGCGGCCGGGAACGCCCGGCGGCCGGGGATTCGGGAGTCCGGCGCCCGGGATCCGGGCGCCGGCAAATCGAGAGCGGGGAACAGCACGTGAGTGACAACAGAGTCGCCGTCGTCACCGGCGCGGCACGCGGGATCGGCGCCGCCACGGCGATACGGCTGGCGCGCGAGGGCTTCGCCGTCGCCGTCTGCGACCTGGACGAGCCCGCCTGCGCGGCGACCGTCGAGGCCGTCCAGAAGAACGGCGGGCGCGCGCTCGCCGTGGGCGTGGACGTCTCCGACACGGCGCGGGTCACGGCGGCGGTCGAGCGGATCGCGGCCGAGCTCGGCCCGCCGGTGGTGCTGGTCAACAACGCCGGCATCCTGCGCGACAACCTGCTGTTCAAGATGTCCGACGACGACTGGGACTCGGTCATGTCCGTGCACCTGCGCGGCGCGTTCCTGATGAGCCGAGCCGTCCAGGCGCACATGACGAAGGCGGGCTGGGGCCGGATCGTGAACCTGTCGTCGACGTCGGCGCTGGGCAACCGGGGCCAGGTGAACTACTCGGCGGCCAAGGCGGGCCTGCAGGGCTTCACCAAGACCCTGGCGATCGAGCTCGGCAAGTTCGGCGTGACCGCGAACGCGATCGCGCCGGGGTTCATCGTCACCGAGATGACCGCCGCGACGGCCGCCCGGGTGGGCGTGGACTTCGAGGTGTTCCAGACCGCCGCCGCCAAGGAGATCCCGGTGCGCAGGGTCGGCGCGCCCGAGGACATCGCCGGAACGGTCGCGTTCCTGGTCAGCGAGGACGCCGGGTTCGTGTCGGGGCAGGTCATCTACGTCGCCGGCGGGCCGAAGGCCTAGGACGGCAGGAGGTCGCGATGACGAGCCCGCGGCCGGGCCGCCGCGCCGGTTCGTTCCATGACCGGGAGGCCACCGAGCAGGCCCTGCGCACGGCGGCGATCGAGCTGCTGCACAAGGAGGGCGTGCTGTCGGGGCTCAACCTGCGCGAGGTCGCCGACGCGGCCGGCGTGAACCGCGGGCTGGTCTACCAGTACTTCGGTTCGCGCCGGGCGCTGCTGCGCTCGGCGCTGCTGCACCAGTCCAAGCGGAACGCGGCGGACGCGGAGTCGGCGGCGCGGCTGCCGCTGCGCGAGCGGATGGCGCGGCTGCTGCGCGGCAACGTGCGGCTGCCCGAGGCGATCCGGCTGACGACGCTGCTGGTCCTGGACGGCGACGACCGGCCGCGGATCCTGCCGAACCGGGGCCGCGGCCGGGAGACGCTGGCCGGGGACGCCGCGCGCGGCGAGCTCCCCTCGCCGGACGTGGACGCCGTGCACGCGGCGCTGGCGTCCACGATCTACGGCTACACGCTGTTCCGCGAGCATCTGGCCCGCGAGATCGGCGTTCCGGTACAGGAGCTGGACGAGCGCATGATCCCGTGCCTGGAGGCGATGTTCAGCTCGCGCCCGCTCAGCAGGCACCGGCTGAGCAGGCGCGGGGCCTGCACGAGGGACGGGCCGTACCAGGTGAGCAGGCGGCCACTCACCAGTACCGACGCGATGCCGGGGAAGCTCTCGGGGCCGTCCTCGGCGGTGAACCGGTACGGCTCGTCCGGCAGGACGACCAGGTCGGGGGCGGCGGCGTTCAGCTCATCGATCGGGACCTTGGGATAGCGCTCGGCGTGCCCGGCGTAGAGGTTGTCGACGCCGAGGCGGGCCAGGACGTCGCCGGTGAACGTGCCGCGCCCGGCGACCATCCAGGGCCGCCGCCAGACCGGAATGACCGCCGTACGGCGGGGCCCGTCCGGCTCGGCCTCGGCCCAGGCGCGGGCCGCGTCGTCCAGCCAGGCGGGCGCGGGGACCCGGCACGCGAGCGTGAGCATCCGCCGCAGCGACACCAAGGATTCCGCCACGGTACGGATCTCGGTCATCCAGACCGCGATCCCGGCGGCGCGCAGGGCCTCGACGTCGGGCGCGCGGTTCTCCTCGGTGTTGCCGACGACCAGGTCCGGGCGCAGCGCGACGATCCGTTCGAGATCGGGGTTCTTGGTGCCGCGCACGCGCGGGACGTCCAGGCCGGCGGGATGGCTGCACCAGTCGGTCGCGCCCGCGAGCAGTTCGGGTGCCGTCTCGGCGATGGTCTCGGTGAGGGACGGCACCAGGGAGACGACCCGGCGCACCCGGTCCGGAACGGGGACCGGGGCGCCGGTGTCGTCAAGGGGTGCGACGCCCTCGGGTGGCACGGGCATCAGACGTTGCGCCGGTACTGGCCGCCCACCTCGAAGAACGCCTCGGTGATCTGCTGCAGGCTGCAGACCCGCGCGGCGTCCATCAGGACGGCGAAGACGTTCTCATCGCCGCGCGCGGCCTCCTGGAGGGCCTCCAGGGCGGCGGGGGCGTCGTCGCGGTGCCGCTGCTGGAAGGCGTGCACGCGCTCCAGCTGCGAGCGCTTCTCCGTCTCGGTGGCCCGCGCCAGTTCGAGGGAGCCGCCGCCTTCCTCCTCCTCGCCCTCGGGGGCACGGAACGTGTTGACCCCGATGATCGGCAGCGATCCGTCGTGCTTGCGCCGCTCGTACAGCATCGACTCGTCCTGGATGCGGCCGCGCTGGTAGCCGGTCTCCATCGCGCCCAGCACCCCGCCGCGCTCGCTGATCCGGTCGAACTCGGCCAGCACGGCCTCCTCCACCAGGTCGGTCAGCTCGTCGATGATGAACGAGCCCTGCAGCGGGTTCTCGTTCATCGCCAGGCCCCACTCCCGGTTGATGATCAGCTGGATCGCCAGCGCGCGGCGCACCGAGGCGGCGGTGGGCGTGGTGACGGCCTCGTCGTAGGCGTTGGTGTGCAGGCTGTTGCAGTTGTCGTAGATGGCGATGAGGGCCTGCAGCGTGGTGCGGATGTCGTTGAAGTTCATCTCCTGCGCGTGCAGCGAGCGCCCCGAGGTCTGCACGTGGTACTTCAGCTTCTGGCTGCGCTCGTTGGCGCCGTACCGCTCGCGCATCGCCACCGCCCACACGCGCCGCGCGACGCGGCCGAGGACCGAATACTCGGGGTCCATGCCGTTGGAGAAGAAGAACGACAGGTTCGGCGCGAACGCGTCGACGTCCATGCCGCGCGCCAGGTAGGACTCCACGTAGGTGAACCCGTTCGCGAGCGTGAACGCGAGCTGGCTGATGGGGTTCGCCCCGGCCTCGGCGATGTGGTAGCCGGAGATCGACACCGAGTAGAAGTTGCGCACGCCGTTGTCGATGAACCACTGCTGGATGTCGCCCATCATCCGCAGCGAGAACTCGGTGGAGAAGATGCAGGTGTTCTGGCCCTGGTCCTCCTTGAGGATGTCGGCTTGGACGGTGCCGCGCACGGTGCTCAGCACGTTCGCGCGGATCCCCGCGGCCTCGTCCTCGGACGGCTCGCGGCCGTGCTCTTCCCGGAAGGCCTCCATGCCCTGGTCGAGGGCGGTGTTGAGGAAGTACGCCAGGATCGCCGGGGCCGGGCCGTTGATCGTCATCGACACCGAGGTGGTGGGCGAGGCCAGGTCGAACCCGTCGTACAGCGCCTTCATGTCCTCCAGCGTGGCGATCGAGACCCCGGAGGTGCCGACCTTGCCGTAGACGTCGGGCCGCTCGTCGGGGTCGCGCCCGTACAGGGTGACCGAGTCGAACGCGGTCGACAGCCGCGTCGCGGGCTGGCCCTCCGACAGCAGCTTGAAGCGGCGGTTGGTCCGGAACGGGTCGCCCTCACCGGCGAACATCCGCGCCGGGTCCTCGTTGTCGCGCTTGAACATGAACACGCCGCCGGTGAACGGGAAGCGGCCCGGCAGGTTCTCGTTGCGCAGGAAGCGCAGCAGCTCACCGTGGTCCTGGTAGCGCGGCAGCGCCACCCGCGGGATGCGGGTGCCCGACAGCGACTCGCGCGTCAGCCGCGTGCGCAGCTCCTTGTCGCGGACGCGGACGACCTGCTCGTCGCCCGCGTACGACGCGGCGACGGCGGGCCAGCCCTCGACGAGTCCGGCGTTCTCCGGGGTGACCTCACAGCGTGCCTTGTCCAGGAGCGCGCCGACCTCCTCGGCCGCGCTCTGCGCCGCGGCCTCCGCCAGCTCGGCGCGGACCTCGTCCAGGCGCTGCACGCGCCGTACGGCGGCGATCTGGCGCTCGGTCTCGGCGTGGTAGCCGCGCACGGTCTCGGCGATCTCCGAGAGGTAGCGCACCTTGTTCGCCGGGACGGGCTGCGCGGCACCGGTGGAGACCTTGGTCCCGGCCTCGGGCAGCACGCCGCGTTCCAGGCCGAGCAGGCCGATCAGGTGCTGGTAGAGCGCGGTGACGCCGTCGTCGTTGAACGTGGCGGCGCTGGTGCCGAACACCGGCATCTCGTCGGGGCCCGACCCGAACGCCTCCCGGTTGCGGACCAGCTGGCGGGACACGTCGCGGAGCGCGTCGGCGGCGCCCCGGCGCTCGAACTTGTTGATCGCCACGACATCGGCGAAGTCCAGCATGTCGATCTTCTCGAGCTGGGACGCGGCACCGAACTCGGGCGTCATCACGTACAGCGAGACGTCCACCAGCGGCACGACCCCGGCGTCGCCCTGGCCGATGCCGGGGGTCTCCAGGATCACCAGGTCGTAGCCGGCGGCCTTGCACGCCTCGACCACGCCGGCCACGTTCTCGGGCAGCTCGCGGTTGCCGCGGGTGGCCAGCGACCGGAAGAAGACGTGGTCGCCGTCCAGGGAGTTCATCCGGATCCGGTCGCCGAGCAGCGCGCCGCCGCCGCGCCGCCGGGTCGGGTCCACGGCCAGCACCGCGACGCGGAGCTTGTCCTGCTGGTCGGCGCGCAGCCGCCGGACCAGCTCGTCGGTGAGCGAGGACTTGCCCGAGCCGCCGGTGCCGGTGATGCCGAGCACGGGAACGTTCCGCCGTGCCGCCTCCCCCGCCAGGGCCTCACGGTCGGCGTCCGGAAGCTTGCCGGCTTGCAGGCAGGTGATGGCGCGGGCCAGCGCGGTCCGCTCGCCCGCGAGCACGGCCTCGACCGGGAGCGGCTCGGCGGCCAGGTCGACGTCGCAGTCGCGGACCAGCTCGTTGATCATGCCGGGCAGCCCGAGCCGCTGGCCGTCCTCCGGGGAGAAGATCCGTACCCCGGCCGCGGCCAGCCGGGCGATCTCCTCGGCCACGATGACGCCGCCGCCCCCGCCGAACACCTTCACGTGCCCGGCGCCCGCCTCGGCCAGCGAGCGGGCCAGGTACTCGAAGTACTCCACGTGCCCGCCCTGGTACGAGCTGATCGCCACGCCCTGCGCGTCCTCCTCCAGGACGGCGTCGACGACCTCGCGGACCGAGCGGTCATGCCCCAGATGGACCACCTCGGCGCCCTGCGACTGCAGGATCCGCCGCATGATGTTGATCGCCGCGTCATGCCCGTCGAACAGCGCCGCCGCCGTCACGAACCGCACCGGGTGCACCGGGACGTGCATCGCGCTCCCCCCAGCCTTCCGCTCTTCCGAGCAACTCATTGGACATCCAATATTTGGAAGCTAAAATACTTTTCGTGAGCGAGCCCGTCAAGAAAGCCGTCCCCGAGCCCCTCGACCCGATCGCCGAGGCCCACCGCCAGTGGAGCGCCCGGTGGCCCGAGCACGCCGACCGCATGGCCGCCGTCACCTCCGTCATGCGGGCCCAGCAGCTCCTGCTCGGCATGGTCGAGGCCGCGCTCAAGCCCTACGGGCTGACGTTCGCCGCCTACGAGGCGCTGCGCCTGCTGGCCTTCGCCCGTACCGGCACGCTCCCGATGGGCAAGGTCGGGACCCGGCTGATGGTCCACCCCGCCTCGGTCACCAACGTGATCGGGCGGCTGGAACGGCGCGGCCTGGTCGAGCGCCGCCCCTCCCCCGACGACCGCCGGGTCGTGCTGGCCGCGATCACCCCGGCGGGCCGCGAGCTGGCCGAAGAGGCGACGGCAGCGCTGCACGACGCCGAGTTCGGCCTGGCCGACCTGACCCCCGAGCAGGCCGGTGCCATCACCGGCGCGCTGCGTCCCGTCCGGATCTCGGCCGGGGACGTGCCCTCCTGAGAGCCGTCAGCGTCCCCTGGTAGGGCCTCAGCGCTCGCGGACCCAGGCGTCGATGAGGTCGGCGACCTGCGGCCGGGAGTCGCGCAGGTAGTGCTCGTCCTTGACGAACTCCAGCCGCTTGTCGCCCGCCGCCAGCGCCCCGTACACGCCCCTGGCGTCACTGTCGTACACGCACTCGTCGGCCGTGGCGTGCACGACCAGCGACGGTGCGGTGATGCGCGCCAGATGCGGCGCGGCCGCGCACTGCGAGGTGCGCAGGCTCCACATCGACAGCCAGCTTCGCAGCGTGCACAGCGACCCGATGCCGAAGACCCCGTAGTTGGCCTTGACCGGTTCGCCCTGGTAGCACCAGTTGGGACGGCGGTCGGACGGCTCGATCGACGGGTCGATCATCCGCAGGTCCGCCCATGTGCGGTGCAGGCTGAACAGCCGGTCCCGCGCGCGGGTGCCCTTCAGTGCGGCCAGTTCCGCGATGGCCCAGTCGGTGATGCGCTCGTTGCGGGCCCGCTGGGCGGCGCGGTAGCGCTCCTGGAACGCGGCGCCGTACGGCGGCCCGTTCTCGGGGTCGAACGGGTCGAGCCCCGGATCCACCGACAGGGCGTCGCTCTCGTCGGTGACCGAGGGGTCCATCCAGGCCGTCAGCACCTCGGGACGGCCGGAATGGGCGGCCAGGGCGATGAACAGATCCCCCGCCGGCAGGTCCTCGATCGCCTCCACGGGACGCATCCCGGCGACGGGCGTGACGTTGGGCTCGACGGCCTGCGACTGGTACGCCGCCATCAGCGAGCCGCCGCCGGAGTTGCCGAGCAGCACCACCCGTTCGACCCCGGCGTGCTCGCGCAGCCAGCGGACGCCGACACCGATCTCGGCGAGCGCGTGGTCGAGCAGGAAGTACGCCTCGTTCCCCCGGAAGCGGGTGTTCCAGCCGAGGAAGCCGTAGCCGCGCTCGGCCAGGTACGAGGCCAGGTAGTGCTCGGAGAAGTCCACGTTGTAGTGCGCGGCGATGAACGCCGTCTTCGGCGGCGCCCCCTCCGGCCGGTGGTAGACGCCCTGGCAGGGATGGCCGCCCGCGCCCGCGCGGCCGATCAGCGGCGACGGCAGCCCCACGAACTCCCTGACGATCCCGGTCATCGACGCCCTCCTCGGTTCCCTCCACCAGCAGGCGCCCGCATGCACCCGAACCATGCACCCGAACGACATTCGGTGAAACGTTATCCTGATCCTTCGTACCAAGGGGAGATCACCATGACCGAAACGGGGCCGACGCCGCCCTCCGCGTCCTTCTACGAGCCGCTCGGCGGCGGCCGCTACGCCAGCACGCCCGCCACCGCGGGCCCCTGGTCGCCCGGGCTCCAGCACGCCGGGCCCGTCTCGGCGCTGATGGGACGCGCGTTCGAGCACCACGACCCGGTCCCCGGCACGCGGGTCGCCCGGGTGACGGTCGAGATCCTCCAGCCGGTCCCGATCGCGACCCTGGAGGTCTCGGTCCGCACCGTACGGCCAGGCAAGCGGATCGGCCTGCTGGAAGGCGAGATGACGCACGAGGGCCGGCCGGTCGTCCGGGCCACCGCCTGGCGGATCGCCGCCGCGCCCGCGCATCTCGAGCAGACCGACCACACGCCGCCCGCTCCCCCACTGCCCCCGCGCAGCGCGCCGATCAAGGGCTGGAGCGGAGGCAACCTGGGCGGCTACCTGTCGGCGATGGAATGGCGCTTCGCCGAGGGATCGTTCGGCGTGCCGGGCCCGGGCGGGACCTGGGCGCGCGCCCGCGTCCCGCTGGTCGCCGGCGAGGCGGACTCGCCGCTGGTGCGCACGCTGACCCTGGCCGACAGCATGTCCGGCGTCGGCGCCCAGATCGACTTCACCAAATGGCTGGTCATCAACACCGACCTGACCGTCGCCCTGCACCGCGACCCCGTGGGCGAGTGGCTGTTCATGCGGGCCAGCATCAACGCCGGTCCGCAGGGCAGCGCGCTGGCCGAGGCCACGCTCTTCGACGCCTCCGGCAGCGTGGGGCGCGGCCTGCAGACCCTCCTGGTCGACGCCCTGCCCACCGGATGACCGGCGCGTCCCACCGGCGGCCGCACTAGATCGTCCGGCTTCGCTGGGTATATACGTTGGTCACCGGCCGGGGATGAGCGGTCCGGCACACCGTGGTGCCGGCGTCCCGGCGGCCGGGCTGGGAGCGTTGATGAGCGGGGACGGCGAAGAACTCACGTACGGGGGCTACCTGCGGCTTGAGCGGCTGCTGGACTGCCAGGACAGGCGTACGGAGGCCCATGACGAGCTGCTGTTCATCGTCATCCATCAGGTGTACGAGCTGTGGTTCAAGCAGATCCTGCACGAGGCCGCGCTGCTGCAGCGGCGGCTGGAGGAGGGCGGCAGCGCCGGGGCCCTGCACACCGGCCGGCGGATCGCCAAGATCCTCAAGACGGTGGTCGGGCAGCTGGACATCCTGGAGACGATGACGCCCCGGCAGTTCGCCACGTTCCGGGACGCGCTGGGGACCTCCAGCGGCTTCCAGTCGGCCCAGTTCCGGGAGCTGGAGGCGGTGCTGGGGCGCCGCTCGTTCCCGGCCTCGGACCTGCGCGACGACGCCCGGCTGCAGGACGCCGTGAGCCGCCGGTCGCTGTTCGAGTCGCTGCTGCGCTACCTGGACGTCCACGACTACGCGATCCCGGCGGCGATCCTGGAACGCGACCCCGCCACGCCCTGGCAGCCCGACGAGGCCGTGCAGCGGGTGCTGCGAGAGGTCTACTCCGACGAGAGCAGGCCCGCCGCCGAGGTCTGCGAGGCCCTGGTGGACGTGGACGAGGGCGTGCAGGAATGGCGCTACCGGCACCTGAAGATGGTCGAGCGGACGATCGGCGCCAAGCTCGGGACGGGCGGCTCGGCCGGGGCCGACTACCTGCGCCGCACGCTGTTCGCGCCCGCGTTCCCGGACCTGTGGGAGGTCCGGTCGCAGATCGAGGAGACGGTCGTCCATGAGTGAGCGGGTCGCGATCGCCGGGGCGGGGCTGGCCGGCTGCCTGCTCGCCACGCTGCTGGGGCGGCGCGGCATCGAGGTGACGGTTTACGAGCGGCGCCCCGACCCGAGGGTCGCCGGTGCCGAGCGGGGCCGTTCGATCAACCTGGCGGTCTCCGCGCGCGGGCTGGCGGCGCTGGAGCAGGTCGGCCTGAAGAAGCAGGCCATCGGGCGGGCGCTGCCCATGCACGGCCGGATGGTGCACCCGGCGGGCGGCGCGCCCAACTTCCAGCCGTACAGCGCCGACCGCGAGCGCGCGATCAACTCGATCAGCCGTTCCGAGCTCAACGCGTCGCTGCTGGACGCCGCCGAGTCCACTCCGGGAGTGACGCTGCGCTTCGGGCGGCGGGTCACGGGCGTGGCGGGCGGGCGGCTCCTGATCGACGGGGAGCCCGGTGATCCCGCCGATGTCGTGCTCGCCTGCGACGGCGCGTACAGCGCCCTGCGCGGCTCCCTGGACGGCATCGCCTGCGATCAGGACTTCCTGGAGCACGGCTACAAGGAGCTGACCGTCCCGCCGACGGCCGGCGGGGACTTCGCGCTCGACCCGGACGCGCTGCACATCTGGCCGCGCGGCACCCTGATGATGATCGCGCTGCCGAACCTGGACCGCTCGTTCACGTGCACGCTGTTCTGGCCGAAGGACGACTTCACCGCGCTCGGTACCCCCGAGAAGGTCCGCGCCCACTTCGAGGCGCACTATCCCGACGTGGCCGGGCTGATGCCGGACCTGACCGGCGACTTCGCGCGCAATCCGGTGGGCTCGCTGGTGACGGTCCGCACCCTTCCCTGGGTACGGGACGCGGGCGGCGCGCTGGTCGCGCTGGTCGGCGACGCGGCGCACGCCATCGTGCCGTTCTTCGGCCAGGGCGCCAACTGCGCGTTCGAGGACTGCATCGAGATCGACCGGTGCCTGGACGAGACGGGCGGCCGCTGGGACCGGGCGCTGGCGCTCTACCAGGACCGGCGCAAGCCCAACACCGACGTCATCGCCGAGATGGCGCTGGACAACTTCGTCGAGATGCGCGACCGGGTGTCCTCGCCCGCCTACCGGCTGAAGCAGGCCGCGCAGCACGCGCTGGAACGCCGGCTGGCCGGGCGCTACGTGTCGCGGTACGAGCTGGTCTCGTTCACGACCGTCCCGTACGCGCGGATCCCGGGACGGATCCGGCGGCAGAACCTCATCCTCGGCGCGGCCGCGAGTGCCGGCGCTCTGGCGACGTGGACGGCGGTACGCGCGACGCGCCGCGCCGTCCGAGGACGAGGTCGGCCAGGGCCGTGAGCAGGGCGGCGAACACCAGGCCCAGGATGACCAGCAGCCCGTGCCGGAAGCCCGCCGCCCAGTCGCCGCCCGTACCGGCGATGGTCGCGAAGAACATCGCGCCGACCGCCGCTATCCCGGCGGCGGTACCGACCCGCTGGCCGGTCTGCAGCATCCCGGCGGCGCTGCCGCCCTGCGCGGGCGGGACCTCCGACAGCGTGATCGTCTGGTTGGGCGCGATGACCAGGCCGCTGCCGACCCCCGCGACCAGCAGCGGCACGGCCGTCACCCAGGCGACCCCGGGCCCCGGATGCACCTCCACCGCGATCCAGGCCGCGACCAGCCCGGCCAGGACCAGCCCCAGGCCCGCGGCGACCAGCGGGCGGCCGTACCGCGCCACCACCCGCCCGCCGACCGTGGACGCCGCCCCGGAGCCGAGCGCGAACGGCGTGATCGCGAGCCCGGCCCCGAGCGCGCTGTAGCCCAGCCCGTTCTGCAGGTAGAGGGTGAAGATGAAGAAGATCGCGGTGAACCCGGCGAAGTAGAGCAGCGCGATCCCCGCCCCGAGCGCGTACGAGCGCATCGTGAACAGGCCGAGATCGGCCAGCGGGGAGCGATGCCGCCGCTCCCACGCGACGAACGCCGCCAGCACCAGCGCACCGGCCGGGAGCAGCAGCCACTTGGCGGGACCGTGCCATTCGCGTTCCTGCAGGAACGGCAGCATGACCGCGAGCACGCCGACGCCGAGCAGCACGACGCCGACCGGGTCCAGGCCCTGCCGTTCGCCGCGGACCGGCGCGGGCAGCAGCCGCCTGGCCAGCACCAGCGCGACCAGGCCGACCGGGACGTTGACCAGGAAGATCCAGCGCCAGCCGTGGTCGGGACCGGCCAGCGCGATCAGCGCGCCGCCCAGCAGCGGCCCCACGGCGGTCGCGATCCCGATGACCGCGCCCAGCGCGCCGAACGCGCGGCCCCGCTCGGCGCCCCGGAACAGCTGCTGGATCAGCCCGGCCACCTGCGGGTTGAGCACCCCGCCCGCGATGCCCTGCAGCAGCCGGGCGAACACCAGCCAGCCCATCCCGGGCGCCAGGCCCGCCAGCGCGCTGGACCCCACGAACAGCGCCAGCCCCGTCATGAAGACCGCGCGGCGGCTGCGCGCGTCCCCGAGCCGCCCCGCCGGCACCAGGACCAGCCCGAACGTCAGCGCGTACCCCGACAGGATCCACTGCAGCTGCGCCTCGGAGGCGTCCAGCCCCGACTTGATCGCGGGCAGCGCGACGTTGACGATGCTCACGTCCAGCAGCGTCATGAACGCCGCGACCAGGCAGACCGCCAGCGCCTGCCAGCGGTGCCGGCCGGCCGGATCCGCGGTGCCCATGGAGCCGATCATGTCCCGGCGGGAGCGTGCCAAACCCGGTGTGCCAGGGTGGGCGGGTGAGCGACGAACCCCGGCCCGAACAGCCCGACGACCGCGAACGACCCGGCGAGCCCGAAGAGCTGCTGTGCTCGGCCAAGGACTGCGGGGACGACGCCGTCTGGGCGCTCCGCTGGAACAACCCCAAGATCCACACCCCGGACCGGCGAAAGATCTGGCTCGCCTGCGACGCGCACCGCGAGAGCCTGTCGACGTTCCTGAACCGGCGCGACT
Organism: Actinomadura sp. 9N407; assembly: GCF_044326315.1. Classification (NCBI taxonomy): domain Bacteria; kingdom Bacillati; phylum Actinomycetota; class Actinomycetes; order Streptosporangiales; family Thermomonosporaceae; genus Actinomadura; species Actinomadura sp. 9N407. The sequence goes on from NZ_JBIRAW010000016.1 coordinate 46,045, forward strand.
TCCTGCGCGACGTCGTCCCGATCGCCGACCGCGACGCGCCCTGAAGCCGGTCGTCTAGGCTTCGCCCTCGCGGGCGGCCCAGCCCTCGGCCAGCTCGGTGATCCGCGCGGCGGCGTCACGGGCGGGCGCGCCCCCTGCCACCGCCAGGCCCAGCAGGAACGCGGTCAGCGGGGCACCGGGCCGCGCCACCCCGTGGGCGACGTCGCGGGCCAGGTCGAGCACCAGGTCCTTGTCGACGTCGGCGCGGTCCAGGCCCAGCTCCAGGCAGACCGCATCGATCCATTCCTCCAGCACGAGGTCCCTCCCCTTCGATCATCACGGATCGTACGGAACGGCAAGCCGGTCGGCGTGCAGCAGGGCGTCCGGGGTGTCGCAGTCGTACCAGGGCGGGCGCTCCCCCGCGGGCAGCGCGACGGGGACCGGGCCGAGCGGGCCGAGCAGCCCGCGCAGGGACGCTCCCCCATAGGCGGCGAGGGCCTCGCGGAGTGCCGCCGTCGGCCAGCAGCCCGCCAGCCACTGCTCCCTGCCGTCCTGGTCGACCAGCACCGCCCCGCCCGTGCCCGCCGCGTCCAGCAGCGCCGCCACATGATCGGGTCGTAGGAACGGCAGGTCGGCGGCCAGCAGGACCGTCCACGGCGCCCGTACCTCCGCCAGGCCCGCCCGCAGCGCGGGAACGGGGCCGGAGCCGGGCGGGTCCTCCCGGACCACGATCGCGCGCGGCAGAACGGCCCGTGGCGGCCCCACGACCACCAGGCGCTCCGCGTCCGCGACGGCGCCGCCCACCCAGCCGATCAGCGGCCGGCCACCGACCTCGGCGCCCGGCTTGTCGGCACCGCCGAGCCGCCGCGCGCGCCCGCCCGCGAGCAGGACCGCGTCGTACCGGCCCCCCGGCACGGGGTCAGCCGCCGATCGCCGACATCGGCCGGGCCGGCTGCAGGAAGCTCGGATCGTCGATGCCGTGCCCGGCGCGCTTGGCGTGCACCGCCGCGCGCCACCGGTCGGCCAGCTCGTCGTCGGAGGCGCCCGCCCGCATCGCGTCCCGCAGGTTGGACTCCTCCGTCGCGAACAGGCAGTTGCGCACCTGCCCGTCGGCGGTCAGCCGCACCCGGTCGCAGGCCCCGCAGAACGGCCGCGTCACCGAGCCGATCACCCCGACCCGGGCCGGTCCGCCGTCCACCAGGAACGTCTCGGCGGGCGCGCTGCCCCGGTCGGCGGGCTCGTCGGGCTCCAGCGTGAACGCCGCGCCCAGCAGGCCGAGGATCTCGTCGGCGGTGATCATGCCGTCCCGGCTCCAGCCGTGCTGGGCGTCCAGCGGCATCTGCTCAATGAACCGCAGGTGGTAGCCCTGCTCCAGGCAGTAGCGCAGCAGCGGGACGGCCTCGGCCTCGTTGATCCCGCGCATCAGCACCGCGTTGACCTTGACCGGGACCAGCCCGGCGTCCCTGGCCGCCGCCAGCCCGGCCAGCACGTCCGCCAGCCGGTCGCGGTGCGCCAGGGTCTTGAAGACCTCGCGGTCGAGAGAGTCCAGGGAGACGTTGACCCGGTCGAGGCCGGACTCGGCCAGCGCCCCGGCGAGCCGCTCGAGCCCGATGCCGTTGGTGGTGAGCGAGATCTGCGGGCGGGGGGCCAGCCTGGCGGTCCGCCGCACGATGTCGGCGATCCCCCGCCGCAGCAGCGGCTCGCCGCCGGTGTAGCGGACCTCGGTGATCCCCAGCCGCTCCACGCCGAGCCGGACGAGCCGGACGACCTCGTCGTCGGTGAGCAGCTCGGGCTTGGGCAGCCAGTCCAGCCCCTCGGGCGGCATGCAGTACGTGCAGCGGAGGTTGCAGCGGTCCGTCAAGGAGACCCGTAGATCAGTGGCGGTACGGCCGAAGCTGTCGACCAGCACGGGTGCCCCTTCCTGAAGCGGGAACGGTCAGGTCCGGATCGTCCGGTTCCCTCGAATGGCCCAGCCTATTCGGAGGTTGACGATTCACCTCCACACAGGAGACCGTACCTGCCAGGACGATCATCGGAATCGGGAGGCGCCGTGGGCACGGCACGCGAGTGGGAGTTCGCCGGGACGCGCGGCGCGATCACCGCCCGGATCTGGGCACGCCCCGATCCGCGCTACATCGCCGTCCTGGCCCACGGCTACGGCGAGCACCTCGGCCGCTACGGGCACGTCGCCGACACCCTGCTGCGGCACGGCGCCGTCGTCTGCGGCCCCGACCACATCGGGCACGGCAGGTCCGGCGGCGAGCGCGTCCTGATCGAGAACGTCGAGGACGTCGTCGCCGACCTCCACACGGTCGTCCAGGCCGCCCGCGGGGACTTCCCGGACCTCCCGGTCGTCCTCATCGGGCACTCCATGGGCGGGCTCATCGCCGCCCGCCACGCCCAGCTCCACGGCGAGGAGCTGGCCGCGCTCGTGCTGTCCGGCCCCGTCCTGGGCCGCTGGGACGCCCTCACCGCGCTGCTGTCGCTGGACGAGATCCCCGACATCCCCATCGACACCGAGACCCTGTCCCGCGACCCCGAGGTCGGCAAGGCCTACACCGCCGACCCGCTGGTCTGGCACGGCCCGTTCAAGCGGCCCACCGTCCAGGCCCTCCAGGACGGCGTCGACCGGATCAGCGCCCACGGCTCCCTGGGCGCGCTGCCCACGTTCTGGGTGCACGGCTCCGACGACCGGCTCGTGCCGCTGGACGGCACCCGTACCGGCATCGACGCGATCCGCGGCGGCGACCTCACCGAGCGCGTCTACCCCGACGCCCGCCACGAGGTCTTCAACGAGACCAACCGCGACGAGATCCTCGCCGACGTCACCGCCTTCATCGACCGCGTGCTCGGCTAGGCCCGGCCTCCGGCACGACACCCTCTTCCTGCGGATTCGTCCGTATTTGTTTGCCTGCCGCGAAACGTGGACATCCCCGTACCCGGCGCAAGCACCGGAGGAACGATGAGCGAGCCCGACCGGACCGACGAGGCCGCGCGGATGGACCGCGTGGACGTCCACCCCGACGTCCACCGCGCCACCGAGGCCGACGAGGAACAGATCCTGCGCGAGCTGTACGGGGAGCCCGACGACGACGGCGTCTTTCGCGCGGCGGCGTCCGGCACCGCCGCCCAGATACTCGCCGAGGCCCGCAAGACCCTGGGAGTCTCGGGCCGTCCCAACGTCATGACCCGCGACTACGCCTCCCGGCATGGCAGCGAGTTCCTGCGTGCCCCATGGTGCGACATGGCCGTCACCTACTGGGCACGCCGCTCAGGCAACGCCAAGGCGGTGCTGCCGGGCGGCGACAGAGCGTACACGATCTGGCACGCACAGGACTTCCAGAAGATCGACCGCTGGTCCACCGGCACCACCGCCAACGTCGACCGCGCCAGGGCGGGCGACATCGTGTTCTTCGACTGGGGCAACTCCAACTCCGTCGGCGCGATCGACCATGTCGGCGTGGCCGAGGTGGTGCTCGGCGGCGGGCGGCTGCAGACGATCGAGGGCAACACCGGTGACGCGGTCAAGCGCCGCGTGCGCGCCTCCTCGGCGATCGCCGGGTACGGGCGCCCCGCCTACGGCGGCACCTCCGACTGGATGGAGACGATGGTGAACAAGCTCCCCACCCTGCGCAACGGCTCCACCGGCGAGCATGTGCAGTCCCTGCAGGGCCTGCTCCAGGCGCGCAGCCATCCCGAGGTCGATATCGACGGGACGTTCGACGCGACGACCGAGAGCGCGGTCCGCGCCGTCCAGCGGTGGGGCGGTGTCGACGACGACGGGATCGTGGGCCCCGACACCTGGCCCGTGCTGCTCCGCGTTCACAAGTAGGCGCCAGGTTCACAAGTAGGCCCGGCCGCCCACCTCTTCCAGGAGCGCGGCGAGCCACGGCTCGCCGCGCTCGGGCCGTCCGGCCAGCACGTCACGCAGGTCCAGGCGGCCGGGGAACCGGCCCTGGGCGACGAACTCGGCGGCGGACGCGCGGTGGACGGGCTCGTCGCGGTGAGCGATCGCCGCCAGGCCCGGGCGCCAGTGGGTACGTGCCGTACGGGACGGGTCGTCCGCCAGATAGGCCCACACGGACCGGTTCAGCGGCACCGCTTCACACCCCGCAGGCGGTTCGCTCCCCTGCCGAACGAGGCCGATGAGCCGGGAGGCGCCCTCTGGACCGTCAAGCCCGGTGGTCACGAGGTCGCAGAAGGCGAATGCGGCGCCCTCCGCAGGCCGCAGCGCCTTCTCTGAGGTCCCGCCCTTCAGGGCTCCCGACAGGAAGTCATGTACCGGCATGGCCCGCTCGCCGAACCGGATGGGCAGTCCTCCCGAACGCGCCAGCACTCCGGCCGCGCCGATCGCCAGCCGCGCGAACCACAACCAGTCCGCCGTACCATCGTCCTCGTTCGGGGCGCGTCCCAGGACCTCTTCCACGTCGCGTTCCGGTACGCGGTCGCCGGTCCGCTCGGCGCGGACGGCATCGGGGTAAAGCCGGATCTGCTGCCACTCGGTACAGTCGTCGGACCGTGAACCGATCTCGGCTCCGCACGTGACGCAGGCCGTGTTGGGCCCGCGATATCCGGTGACCCCCAGACAGCCGATCTCGCACTTGTCCGGAATGAGGCGCGCCCGCACCTCCCCCGGCGCCAGCAGGTACGTGCTGCGGACGGCCTGCCTTCCGAACGGCTCGGGGTCGACGGCATAGACGCCCGGGCCCATGAGCTGCACCCCGCGAGGGCGGCTCCAGTGAGGTGGCTCGATCCATCGCTCGTCGGGCAGCGGCACGCGGCGTACCGGGCCGGTCAAGGCGGCACCGCAGCGCGCGCAGTGGAAAACGGTCACGGCTCGGCGAGGAGTTCCGTCTGGCGGCCCTCTGGAGGAACGTCCCGCCCGCGCTTGATGGCGCCGGCCCTGTCCCAGATCAGGGGGCGCAGGTCTTCCGCGGCCGTCTCGTCCGTACAGGACAGGACGTCCGCCCGCGCCCGCCTGGCCACCGCGACATCTCGCCGGAAGTCGCGGAAGACCTGGATCTCCCCCGTGTACCCGTGCCGCCAAGGCCCCAGGGTGGCGTAGTCCGTCCCGTGCCGGCCGGACGGGTCCAGCCAGCCGGCCTGCACGGCCCACACGCGCATCTCCTGCGCATCGGCCGGCTGGAGGCCGATCAGCCCGTTCCGGCGTTCGACCCGTCCCCGGTCGGGCCGCCATGGGGGGACGGTGTCGCTCAGCCACCGGCGCGGGTCTTCCAGAGCGGTGTCCAGGCCGTGCGTGCGCCACCGTACGGTTCCGTCCGACGCGCCGCGCAGGGGCAGAGCCCGGGACAGGGCACGGGCGGTATGGGTGGTGAACGGCGTGTGCCAGGACGGCACGATCACGATCGGGTCGGCGGGGTCGCCGTCGAACGGCGTCGGGGTCAGGAACGGCCGGTCGATCACCAGCAGCGTTCCCGGCCGCGACTGGTAGGACAGCCCCCACAGCAGCCGGGCCAGCAGGCGCGCCCCGTGCCCGTCCGACAGTACGTGCCACGTCCGGTGGAACTCGTTGGTGCTGAACCGCGCGTCGGTCCCCGGCCGCAGCCCGATGACCGTGTGCTCCCGGCCGTCCAGCCGCACCGTGCGGCGGTGCAGCTTCAAGCCGTCGGCGGTGGCCCGGGCATTGCCGGGTCGCTGCCGCGCACGCTTACTGCTCATAGATCAACACCTTAACCGTCCGCCGCAACCGATTTTCCAGCGCCGCGGGTGACCTCGTCACTCCGGAATGAATTCAGTTGTGCCCGCCGGCGCCGCCGTGCTCTCCTATGTTCTCGAGAGGGTCACAACTTCAGAAAGCGCGCCCGGTGCGAAGGCAGGGGTTACTTCCTCTTTCCAAGGAGAGACGCGGGTTCGAATCCCGCCGCCGGCTCCGGCCGGCGTCGACCAGCGGCCCAGGTCACTAGCACACCTCAGCCGACTTTGATCTCGGGCGCTCTCTCTGCAGACGGCCCCATCCGCCGACAACTGAATACGCACCTCCCGGTGCGCAGGTGAACGGATACTTCCAGGTTCGACTCCGCGCAGGCCCACGAGGGCCTGTGGCCCCGGCAGGCAGGGGCTGCTCCGTACACCGCCTCGATCTCGGGAGGGAGCACCTTTCTCGCGGGTGCCCGGTGCGCAGGCAACGGATACTTCCTTGTTAATCCATAGGTTGTGGGTTCGAGTCCCACCACCGCCTTGGGCGGTGTAGCTCAAACGGCAGAGCAATGGACGTGTCGAACCGTCGCCGACTCCAGAACTCGGGCACCACCGCGAGCGCTCCTTCCCTTATAAGGAAAGGAGCCCCCCATGGCCAAGTTCAACCGCAGCGCCGTCCGTACGGCCGTTTCCAGTCCCGTCAAGACCGTGGCATCCCCGGCGGGCCGTACGTACGAGGGCGCCCCCGGGTACGCGCGCGACGCCAAGAGCGAGCTCTTCCTTCTCGCGGTGGCGAACATGGTCGGTGAGGACACCTTCTACGAGAAGGCCGGCGACCGCGACGCCCGCTTCCGCGACCTCGTCCACGCTGTCGCGGTACAGGACCACGCCTGGATGGCCGGGTTCCTGCCCTGGCTGCGCGGCGAGGCGAACATGCGGTCGGCTCCGGTCGTGGCGGCGCTGGAGGCCGTACGGGCGCGGCTGGCCGCAGGCGAGCAGGGCGGCAACCGGCAACTGGTGGCGAGCGTCCTGCGGCGCGCCGACGAGCCGGGCGAGGCCCTGGCGTACTGGACCGCCACCTACGGGCGCGCGATCCCCAAGCCGATCAAGCGCGGCGTGGCCGACGCGGTCCAGCGCCTCTACAGCGAGCGGTCGCTGCTGAAGTACGACTCGGCCGGCGCGGCGTGGCGGTTCGGCGACGTGATCGACCTCGTGCACCCCTCCCCCGCGGCGGACCGGCCGTGGCAGGGCGACCTGTTCCGGCACGCGCTGGACCGGCGGCACGGACGGGGCGACGACGTCCCCGCGTCCCTGCGGACGCTGACCGCGCGGCGGGACCTCATGAACCTCCCGGTGGGCGACCGCAGGGAGGTGCTGCGGGCGCCGGACGCGCTGGTCGGCGCGGCGATGACGTGGGAGGCGCTCGCCGGGTGGCTGCAGGGTCCCCTGGACGCCGCGGCCTGGGAGGCGGTCATCCCGAGCATGGGGATCTTCGCCCTCGTCCGGAACCTGCGGAACTTCGACCAGGCGGGCGTGAGCGACGCCGTGGCCGAGCGGGTCGCGGCCAGGATCGCCGACCCCGCGGTCATCGCGAAGAGCCGCATGTTCCCGTTCCGGTTCCTGGCCGCCTACAACGCGGCGCCGTCGCTGCGCTGGTCGTATGCGCTGGAGCGGGCACTGAACCATTCGCTGGCCAACGTGCCCGAGCTGGCCGGCCGCACGCTGGTCCTGGTCGACCGGTCCGGCTCCATGTTCGGCAGGGCCTCGGAGAAGTCGGACCTGAACCGTGCGGACAGCGCGGCGATCTTCGGTACCGCCCTGGCGATCCGCGCGGCCTCGGCCGACCTGGTCGAGTTCGGTACGGGTCACCGGCGCGTCAGGATCCGCGGCGGCGAGTCGCTGCTGAAGGTGCTGGAGCGGTTCACCTCGATGGGCGGCACCGACACCGCCGAGGCGGTCCGCGCGAACTACCGCCGCCACGACCGCGTGGTGATCGTCACCGACGAGCAGGCGTGGGCCGGTCACCGCGGCGCCGACCCGACCGCCCAGGTGCCGGCCGGCGTGCCGGTCTACACCTGGAATCTGGCCGGCTACCGGTACGGGCACGGCCCGTCCGGCGAGCGCGACCGGCACACCTTCGGCGGCCTGACCGACCAGGCGTTCCGGGCGATCCCGCTGCTGGAGGCATCGAGGGACTCCGGCTGGCCCTGGCAATGAGGAACGGCCCGATCCACGGTGTGGATCGGGCCGTTCTGCTAGCCCTTGACGCAGATGAGCTGCCTGAGGTGGGCTTCGACCTCGACGAGGTCGGACTGGGCGGCCATGACCGACTCCAGGTCCTTGTAGGCACCCGGGATCTCGTCCAGGACGCCGCCGTCCTTGCGGCACTCGACGCCCCTGGTCTGCTCCTCCAGGTCCTCCAGGGTGAACGCCTTGCGGGCCTTGTTGCGGCTCATCCTGCGGCCGGCGCCGTGCGAGGCGGAGTTGAAGGCCTTGTCGTTGCCCAGGCCGCGGACGATGTACGTACCGGTCGCCATCGAGCCCGGGATGATGCCCAGGTCGCCGGTGCCGGCGCGGATCGCGCCCTTGCGGGTGACGAGCAGGTCGACGCCGTCGTAGGTCTCCTCGGCCACGTAGTTGTGGTGGCAGGAGATCAGCTCGTCCCACCGGCAGCGCTTGTCGCCGAAGTACCGCGTCAGCACGTTCTGTGCCAGCGCGAGCATGACGGCGCGGTTGCGCCGCGCGTACTCCTGTGCCCAGAAGAGGTCGTGGCGGTACTCGTCCATCTTCGCGGTGCCGGTCAGGAAGACCGAGAGGTCGTCGTCCGGCAGGTCCTGGTTGTGCGGGAGCTTGCGGGCCGCCTCGACGTGGTGCTCGGCGAGTTCCTTGCCGATGTTGCGCGAGCCGGAGTGCAGCACGACCCAGATGGCGCCGCCGTCGTCGGCGCACACCTCGATGAAGTGGTTGCCCGAGCCGAGGGTGCCGAGCTGGCCGCGGGCGCGTCCGAACCGCCCGCGCACGGCGGGGTGCAGGTCGTCGAACCGCTTCCAGAACGCGTACCAGCCGCGTTCCTTGAGTCCGGGCAGCGCGTCGGGGTCCACCGGCTGCTTGTGGGCGTGCCGGCCGACCGGGATCGCCTTCTCCAGGCGGCCGCGCAGCAGCCCGAGGTCGTCGGGCATGTCCTCGACCGTGAGGGTCGACTTGACCGCGGTCATCCCGCAGCCGATGTCGACGCCGACGGCGGCCGGGGACACCGCGCCGCGCATCGCGATGACCGAGCCGACGGTGGCGCCCTTGCCGTAGTGGACGTCGGGCATCACCGCGAGGCCCTCGATCCAGGGAAGGGCCGAGACGTTGCGCAGCTGTTCGAGCGCCACGTCCTCGACGGTGGCGGGGTCGGTCCACATCCGGATCGGAACGCGGCCGCCCTTGAGCGTCTGGTACGGCATCACCTGCTCCTCTCCGTCATGGGGATCATCCGAACCGTGGTCTATATGGCCAGATAACGGCACCCGGATCAATTCATTTTTCCCGCCGGGGACGTCGGCATGCTCATTCGGCCAGGGTTCGCTCGTCGCCGAGGCGCCGGGTCAGCCCCTGGGAGTCGAGGTGTTCCAGGAGGGCGACCGCGACCCGGCGGCTGGTGCCCAGGGCGTGGCGGGCCTGGCCGACGGTGAACGGCTGGGGCAGGTCGCAGAGGATGCGCAGGGCATCGCGGTCGGCTCCGGGCGGCAGGACGACGTTGCCGGGCAGCCGCAGGATCGCGCCGGCGCGGGCGGCGGCGGCCAGCGCCTGGGGGGTGAGGCCGATCTCGGCGAGCCGGTCGGCGTCGGGTGCCTGGAACGGGCCCAGTCCCGAACGCAGGAGCCGCACGGCTTCGGCCACCTGGGGCGGCAGGTCGGGGCCCGGCCCGTACACGCGGCCCTCCTTCACCTGGAGGGGCGGCCGTACGAGGGCGGTGACCAGGCTGCGGCTGGGCAGGCCCAAGCGGAGCCGCGCCGCCTCCAAGGGAAGCCCTGGGGCGAGCGGCCTGTCGGCGCTGTGCCGGCTCAGTTCGGTGGTGAGGCGGCGGTGCAGGTCCTCCCAGTGGCCGGGGTCGGCGAGCCAGTCGCCGTCGATGGCCAGGGCGGCCGCCGGCGCGGCGCAGCCCATGACCGTGAGGTCGGAGCGGTGCAGGACGCCGTGCCTGCGCAGGATCAGGGCACCGTCGGGACGGTCGGGCCAGGAGGCCAGCTCGCGGGCGCGGGCGGCCCCGGCTCCGCGCCGGACGAGGGTGGGCGGCCGGACGTCCAGGACGTTCACGCCCGCGACGGCGCGGCGGCCCGGGTCGCGCAGCAGGGCGGTGTCGCCGATGTGCAGCGGCAGCCGCGCGTTCAGGGTCAGCCGGGCGGTGTCGGGGCCGAGAGGGCGCAGCCGAACGGGGACGGCCGCCGAACCGATGTGCAGGGTCATCTGCCGGGGCAGCCGCCCGGTCGCCTCGCCGAAGCGGGTGCGGACGTCGATGGACGTGGTGTGGGTCCACCGGCCGGGGCCGACCAGGGCCATCCCCCGAGCGAGGCGTTCGCGCGGGACACCGCGGAGATTCAGCGCGACGCGGGCGACGCCGCTGACGCGGTCGAGGGGTTCCTTGGCCGACTCGATGGCGCGGACGCGGACGCGTTCCCCGGCGGGCATCAGGACCAGCTCGTCGCCCGCCTCCAGGGTGCCTGCGGCAAGGGTGCCGGTGACGACGGTCCCGCTGCCGGCGATCGTGAAGGCCCGGTCGATCCAGAGCCGTACCGGCGCGGCCGCGTCGGGGACGGGCAGGCGCGCGGCGAGGCGGTCCAGGGCGGCGCGCAGGTCGTCCAGGCCGGCACCGGTGGTGGCGCTGACGGCGACGGCCTCGATGCCGCGCAGGCCGGTCTTGGCGAGGCGCTCGCGGGCCTGGCGCAGCGCGTGGGCGGGCTCGGCCAGGTCGGAGCGGGTGACGGCGAGGACGCCGTGCCGTACGCCGAGCGCGTCCAGGGCGGCCAGATGCTCCTCGGTCTGCGGCATCCAGCCCTCGTCGGCGGCGACGGCCAGCAGCACGGCCGGTACGGAGCCGACGCCGGCGAGCATGGTGGCGACGAACCGCTCGTGGCCGGGGACGTCCACGAAGGCGATCCGCTCGCCGGAGGGCAGGCCCGTCCAGGCGAAGCCCAGGTCGAGGGTGAGCCCGCGGCGGCGTTCCTCGGCCAGCCGGTCGGGGTCGGTGCCGGTGAGGGCGCGCACGAGGCTGGACTTGCCGTGGTCCACGTGCCCGGCGGTCGCGACGACCTGCATCAGTTCCCTTCCCGGGAAGCCAGGACCGCGGCGCGGAGCGCGGGGTCGCCGGCCGGGTCGGTGGAGCGCAGGTCCAGCAGGAGGCGGCCGTTCTCGACCCGCCCGATCACGCGCCGGGCGCGCAGCGGGCGCTCGTACGAGGGAGGCAGCGACACCGCCGCGCTGGGCAGGCCCACGCCGGGGGCTCCCCCGCCGCCGACGGTCGCGGTGGAGTCGGCCGCGAGCGCGTCGACTCCGCCGGTGGAGAGTGCCTCGGCCAGGGACTCGGCGCGTTCGCGCAGCCCGGCCGGGTCGGCGTGCAGCATGCGCGCCACCGGTGGACGGGGCCCGCGGAGCGTGGCCTCCAGGGCCGCGAGGGTCATCTTGTCCACCCGCATCGCCCGGTAGAGGGGATGGCGGCGCAGCCGTTCGACGATGCCGCTCTCGCCCAGGATCAGGCCCGCCTGCGGGCCGCCGAGCAGCTTGTCGCCGCTGGCGGTGACGAGGGCGGCTCCGGCGGCGAGCGCGGTGGCCGCGTCGGGCTCGTCCGGCAGTACGGGGTCGGGCGCCAGGAGGCCGGAGCCGATGTCGGCGACGACGGGAACGCCGAGCCCGGCCAGCTCGCCGATGCCGGGGGCCGCGGTGAAGCCCTCGATCCGGAAGTTGGACGGATGGACCTTCAGGATGAAGCCGGTCCCGGGGCCCACGGCGGCGGCGTAGTCGGCGGCGGTGGTCCGGTTGGTGGTACCGACCTCGCGGAGCCGGGCGCCGGTGGAGGCCAGCAGGTCGGGCAGCCGGAACCCGTCGCCGATCTCGACCAGCTCGCCGCGGCCGATGACGATCTCGCGCCCGGCGGCCAGCGCGGTGGCGGCCAGCGCGAGCGCGGCGGCGTTGTTGTTGACCACCTGGACGGCCTGCGCGGCGGGGCAGGCCTCGCGCAGGGCCGCCAGGGCCCCCTCGCCGCGCGGGCCGCGCCGGCCGGTGTCCAGGTCGTACTCGACGTCGGCGCATCCCGACGCGGCGGCCACCGCGTCGCGGGCGGCCTCCGACAGCGGGGCCCGGCCCAGGTTGGTGTGCAGGAGCACGCCGGTCGCGTTCACGACCGGGCCCAGGCGGGACGCGCGCTCGGGCAGGGCGGCCACGGCGGAGTCGGCGACGCGTTCCGGTGGTATCTCGCCGTCCCGGGCGCGCTGCCGCGCCCGGGCCACCGCCGCCTTCACTATCGCCGGGCCGAGCCGGCGGCGGGCCGCCTGCAGGCGCGGGTCGGCCAGGACGGTGTCGGTGCGGGGTACGAGTCGGCGGAGGTCCACGCCGGACAACCCTATGGACGGCCGGGCCTGTAGCGAAAGCGGAACGTGACCGCAGTATGTGATGTGAATCTCTCAGCCGGGACGTGAAGCGATCACCGCCGGGGCGACGGCGGCCGGGACGGCCCCGGCCATCTGCTTCGTTTACTTGAGTAAGTACAATTCTGCACTTCGGGCACGTTTTCCGAATCCCCCCGGCCCAGGAGGTCATGTGACCGGCGCGATCACGACGGCGCCCGGACGGCTCGCGCGGTCCCCCGGTCCCGCGCACCCCGCCCTGATCCTGGTGGCGCTGGCCACCGCCGGGCTCGTCGTCTCCGTCCAGCAGACGCTGGTGATCCCGCTGCTGCCGCAGCTGATGGAGACCTTCCAGGTCTCGGTCACCGCGGTGACCTGGGTCTTCACCGCCTCGCTGCTCGCCGGGGCGGTCGCCACCCCGCTGCTGTCGCGGTTCGGCGACATGTACGGCAAGAAGCGGATGATCCTGCTGGCCATCGCCATGCTGGCGGTGGGCTCGGTCGTCTGCGCCCTGTCGCAATCGCTGGGCGTGCTCATCGTGGGCCGGGCGATCCAGGGCGTGTCGGTGGCACTGATCCCGCTCGCGATCGGAACGATCCGAGACGCGTTCCCCGCGCATCGGGTCACCACCGCGATCGGTGTCATCAGCGCCACCATGGGCATCGGCGGCACGCTGGGCATGATCGTGACCGGGCTCATCGCGGACCGCACCACCAGCCACGCCCCGGTCTTCCTCGTCGCGGCCGGGCTGGCGGTGGCGGGCCTGGTGCTCATCGCGCTGTGCGCGCCCGACGTGGGCGAACGGGCCGGCGGCCGTCCCGACTACGCCGGCGCGCTGCTGCTGGCCGGCTGGCTGGTCTGCCTGCTGCTGGCGATCAGCCAGGGCAACGCCTGGGGCTGGACCTCGCCGGGACTGCTCGGCCTCGCCGGCGCAGCCGCGGTGCTGTTCGTCGCGTGGGTGCTCGCCGAGATGCGGATCCGGCAGCCGCTGGTACGGCTGAACCTGCTGGTGGGCCCGCGCTCGCTGTCGGCCAACCTGGCCTCGATGCTGCTCGGCTTCTCGATGTACGCGGCGTTCACGCTCATCGCCGGGTTCATCCAGACGCCCAGGGACGAGTTCGGGTACGGGCTGAGCGGCTCGGTGCTGGACGTGGGCCTCTACACGCTGCCGAGCACGGTCACCATGCTGGGCTGCTCGGTGCTGGCCGGGCGGATGGCGGGACGGATGGGCCCGGCGTTCACCCTGGCGATCGGCTCGGTCTTCGCCGGCCTGTCCTACCTGTGGCTGGCGCTGTCCAACGCCCACGCCTACGACATGCTCGCGTTCAACGCGATCCAGGGCGTGGGCTTCGGCATCGCGTACGCGGCGCTCGGCACCCTGGCCGTCGAGCACGTCCCGATGAGCGAGAGCGGCATCGCCAGCGGCGTCAACGCCCTCGTCCGCACGACCGGGGGCAGCGTCGCGGGGGCCGCCACCGCCGCCGTGCTCGCCGGCCAGACCATGAGGGGCACCACGACCCCCACCCTGGCCGCGTACGAGCTGTGCTTCTGGATCGTGGCCGCAGGGGCCGGACTGGCGGCGGTGGTCGCCGTCGTGCACGGCCTGTACTACCGCGCGGCCCCGGTGGTGCCCGCCTCGTGACATGGTGACCGCTTCGCAACGCCGATCCGGCGCGGGGCCTTGACGAACGGTGCTTCCGCCATGCCCTATAGGGATGCGCCCCGAACCCGTAATCGAGGCCAGCGAACCGCCGCTCCGGAGGACCACATGGGCGCCTATGCCGCCGCGTACGAACGCAGCATCGCCGACCCGACCCGTTTCTGGGGACTCGCCGCGCGGGACGTCCGCTGGCTCGTACCACCCGACCGGGTCCTGGACGACGGCGCGCCGCCCTTCTACCGCTGGTTCACCGGCGGCGAGCTCAACACCTGCGACAACGCCCTGGACCGGCACGTGGAGGAGGGCCGCGGCGACCAGGCCGCGCTGATCTACGACAGCCCCGTCACCGGGACCGTGCGGACCTACACCTACCGGGAGCTGACCGACCTGGTGGCGCGGTTCGCCGGGGCGCTGCGGGCGCTGGGCGTGCAGCGCGGCGACCGGGTGGTGATCTACCTGCCGATGGTCCCCGAGGCGGTCATCGCGATGCTGGCCTGCGCGCGGCTGGGCGCGGTCCACTCGGTCGTGTTCGGCGGGTTCGCGGCCAAGGAGCTGGCGGTACGGATCGACGACGCCCGGCCCAAGGTCGTGGTCTCGGCGTCCTGCGGCATCGAGGGGACACGCATCGTCCCCTACAAGCCGCTGCTCGACCAGGCCCTCGACCTGGCCTCGCACAAGGTCGACCGCTGCGTGATCCGGCAGCGCCCGCAACTGCACGCCGACCTGGTGCCCGCGCGCGACGTCGAGTGGGACGAGGCCGTCGCCGGCGCCCAGGCCGCCGAGTGCGTCCCGGTCGCGGCGACCGACCCGCTGTACATCCTCTACACCTCCGGCACCACCGGCCGTCCCAAGGGCGTGGTCCGCGACAACGGCGGGCACGCGGTCGCGCTGCGCTGGTCCATGGAGAACGTCTACGGTGTCGGGCCCGGCGACGTGTTCTGGGCCGCCTCCGACGTCGGCTGGGTCGTCGGCCACTCCTACATCGTGTACGCGCCGCTGCTCACCGGCTGCACGACGGTGCTGTACGAGGGCAAGCCCGTCGGCACGCCGGACGCGGGGGCGTTCTGGCGGGTGGCGGCCGAGCACCGGGTGAAGGCGCTGTTCGCCGCGCCCACCGCGATCCGCGCCATCAAGAAGGAGGACCCCGACGGCGCGCTGCTGGCCGGGCACGACCTGTCGGCCCTCGACACCCTGTTCCTGGCCGGCGAGCGGCTGGACCCCGAGACCTACCGGTGGGCATCGGGCCTGCTCGAACGGCCCGTGATCGACCACTGGTGGCAGACCGAGAGCGGCTGGCCGATGGTGGCGAACCCGCGCGGCTTGGAGGCGCTGCCGGTCAAGGCCGGCTCGCCGTCGGTGCCGGTCCCCGGCTACGACGTGCGCGTCCTGGATCCCGGCGGCTCCCCGGCCGCGCCCGGAGCCGACGGCGACATCGTGGTGCGGCTGCCGCTGCCGCCGGGCAACCTGACCACGCTCTGGCAGGACGACGAGCGCTTCGTGGAGTCGTACCTGACCCGCCATCCCGGCCACTACCTCACCGGCGACGGCGGCCACATCGACGACGACGGCTACGTGTGGGTGATGGGCCGGACCGACGACGTGATCAACGTGGCGGGCCACCGGCTGTCCACCGGGACGATGGAAGAGGTGATCGCGGCGCATCCGGCGGTGGCCGAGTGCGCGGTGATCGGCGTCGCCGACCCGCTCAAGGGCCAGGTCCCGCGCGGCTTCGTGGTGCTCAAGACCGGCGCCGAGGCCGATCCGGCGGCGCTGCGGGACGAGCTGGTGCTGATGATCCGCGAGCAGATCGGGCCGGTCGCCGCGGTCAGGGAGATCTCGGTCGTGCCCGCCCTGCCCAAGACCCGTTCCGGCAAGATCCTGCGCGGCGCGATGCGCGGCATCGCCGACGGCCGGGAGGTCCCGGTGCCGTCGACGATCGAGGACCCGGCCGTACTCGAGGAGCTACGGCCCATCCTTCGCGCACGGCCGCGCTAGTGCGTGCCGGTCTTCTTGGGCCACAGTGCGGCCACCAGATAGACGCCGATCACGGCCGCCGCGACCTGGAAGATCGTCTCCCAGAAGTTCCAGCCGTCGGTCTTCAGGTTGAACAGGTGGGCCAGCCCCGTCCCGGCGAAGGCCGCCACGATGCCGACCAGCACGGTCAGCCAGATCGACATGTTCTGCTTGCCGGGTACGAGCAGCCGCCCCAGCGCACCGATGATCGCGCCGAAGATGATGGCGGTGATGATTCCCCCGATGGTCATGTCCGCTCCTTCGGTCATGAGTGCCGGCCCCGCGCGGCCGCGGACCCGTCACCGTCGGGATACCCAGAGATGGATCAATGACACGGCGCGGATCAGGACATGACCTGCGGCGATACGGCGTACATCGGCGGTTTCGGCCGGCCGGCCGGCCGGGGTCGCCGCCCTAGCGGATCATCAGGACGTGCCGGCCGCGCGGCACCAGCTCGCCGATGACGGGGGCGCCGGGGATCTCGCCCGCGACCAGCAGTCCGCCGGAGGTCTGCGCGTCGGCCAGCAGCAGCCGCTCCTCCTCTGCGATCCGGCCGAAGCCGGTGTGCGGGGCGACCCACGCCAGGTTGCGGCGCGTGCCGCCGGGGACGAACCCGTCGCGGACGGCCTGCCGCGCCCCGTCCAGGTACGGGACGGCGGCGGCGTCGACGACCGCCGTGACGCCGCCGGCCCGCGCGAGCTTGTACAGGTGCCCCAGCAGCCCGAAGCCGGTCACGTCGGTGGCGCAGCGGACGCCGCGTTCCAGCGCCTGCCGCGCGGCCGTGGCGTTGAGCTCGGTCATCGTCTCGACGGCCGCGGCGAACACCTCGCCGGTGGCCTTGTGCCGGGCGTTGAGCACGCCGAGCCCGAGCGGCTTGGACAGGGACAGCGGCAGCCCGGGGCGCCCGCCGTCCAGGCGCAGCAGCCGGCCGGGGTCGGCGATCCCGGTGACGGCCAGCCCGTACTTGGGCTCGGGGTCGTCGACGCTGTGCCCGCCGGCGATCGGGCAGCCGGCCGCCATGGCCACGTCGCGGCCGCCGCGCAGCACCTCGCGGGCCAGTTCGGCCGGGAGCGCGTCGCGCGGCCAGCCCAGCAGGTTCAGGGCCATCAGCGGCTCGCCGCCGACGGCGTAGACGTCCGAGAGCGCGTTGGCCGCCGCGATCCGGCCCCAGTCGTACGGGTCGTCCACGACCGGGGTGAAGAAGTCGGCGGTCGAGACGATCGCGCGGCCGCCGTCGATCCGCAGCACCGCCGCGTCGTCGCCGTCCTCGCCGCCGAGGACCAGGGCGCCGTCCGCGGTGTCCCCGGTGAGCCCGGCCACGACCGCCTCCAGCTCGCCCGGCGGGATCTTGCAGGCGCAGCCGCCGCCATGGGCGTACTGGGTGAGCCGTACGCCGGCCGGCGACGCGGGCAGGAGGGTCACCCTGCGAACTATTCCAAACTCCCTGGAAACGATCTAGGTGCCGACCGTACGGGTCCCGTTACTCTGCGGCCACACCGTGCCCCACCTGGCGGGGATCCGGCACGGGATCCGCGCCAGGACTTGCCCGCGGACGTCCGGACATGGTGCGATACCCCCCATGCAAGTGCGCACTTACTGAGGTGCGCGCGATCGAGGCCGGAACGTAAAGGGGCGCGCATGGGCGAGGCGGAGATTCAGCGGGTGCGGGCGGAGCTGGCGCGGGAGCTGGAGGGCCTGACGGTCGCCGGTGCGCTGGCCGCCACCGCGCGCGAGCACGGTGACCGGCCGGCCTACTCCGACCGGGTGGACGGCGAGTGGTCCACGCTGAGCTGGAGCGACGTGCACCGGCGCGCCCGGGAGACGGCGGCCGGGTTCGCCGCGCTCGGGCTCGAGCCCGGCGACGTGGTGGCGCTGATGATGCCCAACCGCTCCGAGCACGTGCTGGCCGACCTCGGCGCCGTGCACGCGGGCGGCACCCCGGCCACGGTCTACGCGACGCTGGCCGCCGACCAGATCGCCTTCGTCGCCGCGGACTGCGCGGCCAGGTACGCGGTGCTGGACGGCCGCGACCAGCTGGACCGCTGGCTGCCCGCGCTGGACCGGCTGCCGGAGCTGCGCCGGATCATCGTGCTGGACGCCGCCGCCTGCCCGGCCGGCGACCGCTTCCTCACCTGGGACGACTTCACCGCGCTCGGCCGCCGGGAGCTGGCCGGCGCGGAGGCCGCCGCCGAGATCGACCGGCGCGTGGCGGCCGTCGCGCCCGGCGACACCGTCACCCTGCTCTACACCTCGGGGACCACCGGCGACCCCAAGGGCGTCCGGATCACCCACTCGATGGTGCTGCACGAGGCCGCGCTGGTGCAGCGCAGCTCGGTGCTGCCCGAGCACCCGAGCGGCGTCTCGTACCTGCCGTTCGCGCACATCGCCGACCGGGTGCTGAGCTACTACCTGCCGATCCGGCTGGCCTCGCACGTCCACTTCTGCTCCGACCCCGCCCAGCTGACCGCCGTGCTCGGCCAGGTGCGCCCGCACTCCTTCTTCGGCGTGCCCCGGGTCTGGGAGAAGATCATGGCGGGCATCCAGGCGGTGCTGGCCGGCGAGCAGGACGAGACCAGGAAGGCCGGGATCGCGCAGGCCCTGGAGACCGGGCGCCGGTACGTCACCAGCCAGGAGTACGGCAACACCACGCCGCCCGAACTGGAAGAGGCGTTCCGGACGATGGACGCGGCCGTGCTGACGCCGATGCGGGCGCTGCTCGGGCTCGACCGGGTCCGGCAGGCCTCCAGCGCCGCCGCGCCGCTGCCCGAGGAGGTGGCCCGGTTCTTCGCCGGCCTCGGACTGAAGATCTTCGACGCGTACGGGATGACCGAGACGACCGGCGCGATCACCGCCAACCTCGCCGACTCGTTCAAGCTCGGCACCGTCGGCCGGCCGTTCCCCGGCGTGGAGCTGAAGCTGGCCGGGGACGGCGAGATCCTCGTCCGGGGCGCCACCTGCACGCCCGGCTACCTCAACCGGCCGGCGGCCACCGCCGAGCTGATCGACGCCGGCGGCTGGGTGAGTACCGGCGACATCGGCGTGCTGGACGAGGACGGCTTCCTGCGGGTGGTGGACCGCAAGAAGGAGCTGATCATCACCGCCGGCGGCGAGAACATCGCGCCCTCGATGATCGAGAACCATCTCAAGGAGCACCCGCTGATCGGCCAGGCGCTGGCCTACGGCGACCGCCGCCCGTACGTGGTCGCGCTGATCACCCTGGACGGCGAGGTGGCCCCCGTCTGGGCCGCCGCGCACGGCCTGGACAGCACCGACCTCGCCGCGCTGGCCGAGCACCCCCTCGTCCTGGAGGAGGTGGGCAAGGCCGTCGAGGACGCCAACGCCCGGCTCGCCCGCGTCCAGCAGGTCAAGAAGTGGCGGCTGCTGCCGGCCGAGTGGACCGCCGAGAGCGAGGAGCTCACGCCCACGCTCAAGCTGAAGCGCCGGATCGTGCACGCCAAGTACACCGACGCCATCGACACCCTCTACGGCGGCTGATCACGGCGGCGACGCGTGGGGCGCTCCCCGGCGGGGCGCGCCCCATGCTCTAGGCTCGCCGCTGGAGGCGGGCGAGCGCCTGGTGGCCTCCCCGGTCTTCAAAACCGCGGGACCCGAGGATCTCGGGTCGGCGGGTTCGATTCCCGTACGCCTCCGCCGGCCTCCGCCCGCCCGCGTCCAGGACCTGCCGGAGTGCCGTCCCATGCGGTACGAGCGCGTGCGGTGCAGGCCCATGGCTTACGAGCGGGGGACGGAGCGGCGGTGAGCGCGCGGTGACGGGCACGGAGGCCGCCGTGCTGCTGGACCTGGCGGGGATCTTCGTGTTCGCGGTGTCGGGCGCGCTGGCCGCCGTCCGCCAGCGGCTGGACGTGGTCGGCATGGTGGTGCTGGCCGAGATCACCGCGCTGGGCGGCGGGATCCTGCGCGACCTGGTGATCGACGACGGGCCGCCCACCGCGTTCACCAGCCTCGGGTACGTGCTGACGCCGCTGGTCGCGGCCGGGCTGGTGTTCTTCTGGCATCCGCAGGTCACCCGGCTGCTGCCCGCCGTGCTGCTGTTCGACGCCGCCGGCCTCGGCCTGTTCTGCGCGACCGGCACGCTCAAGGCCCTCGAGCACGGGCTGTCGCCCCTGCACTCGGCGGTGCTCGGCGTCGTCACCGCGATCGGCGGCGGCATCCTGCGCGACGTGCTCAGCGGCCAGATCCCCAACGTGCTCTACGACCGGGAGCTGTACGCGCTGCCCGCGATGCTGGGCGCCGCCGTGGTCGCGGTCGCCCATGCGATCGGGCCGCGCGGCCCGGCCATCGTCGCCGGGGCCGCCGTACTGGCGTTCGCGCTGCGGGTGCTGGCCATGCGGTACGGCTGGCGGACGCCGCGTCCCCGCGGGGTCGAGGAGCGGCCGCCGACCGGCTGACCCGGTGCTTTTCGCGCGATCGGCCGTTCGCGCGGTACGGTCGCGGTATGGGTCGGATCACCGTGCGCAGGCCGGTCCTCAGGCTGAGCACCGCCGGTGTCCGGGGCACCAGGCCCGACACCCTCGCGGTCGAGGAGCCGCTGGAGATCCGGGTGGCCGGCCGGCCGCTGACGATCACCATGCGCACCCCGGGCGACGACTTCGACCTGGTGGCCGGGTTCCTGGCCGCCGAGGGCATCATCGCCGGCGCGGCCGATCTGGTCGCGATGCGCTACTGCGCCGACACCACCGAGCAGAACACCCTCGACGTCGTCCTGGCCGAGGGCGTGGACCTGCCCGGCCACCTGATGACGCGCGCGTTCACCACCACCAGCGCCTGCGGGGTGTGCGGCAAGTCCAGCATCGAGGCGCTGCGCGCCGACAGGCCGTACGACGTCGCCGCCGACCCGCTCCGGCTGACCCCCGCGACGCTCGCCGCGCTCCCGGACCGGCTGCGCGCGGCGCAGCGGGTGTTCGAGCGCACCGGCGGGCTGCACGCGGCCGGGCTCTTCGACGAGTCCGGCGAGCTGCTGGTCCTGCGCGAGGACGTGGGCCGCCACAACGCCGTCGACAAGGTCGTCGGCTGGGCCCTCGGCAAGGGGCTGCTGCCCCTGACCGGCCGGGTGCTGATGGTCAGCGGGCGCGCCTCGTTCGAGCTGACCCAGAAGGCCATGCAGGCCGGGATCCCGCTGCTCGCGGCGGTGTCGGCGCCCTCGTCGCTGGCCGCCGAGCTGGCCGAGGACGCCGGGATGACACTGGTCGGCTTCCTGCGCGGCGAGACCATGAACGTCTACACCGGCGCCCACCGGATCATCACCCCGTCCTGACATGGACTGTTAGGGCCGATACTCACCCGGGAACGAAAAACCCACCCGAGACTTATCGGTCATCTCTCAAGAAAACCTGCCCTCTGCACGAGTTCACTGTCCCGACACCCACCGCGCGGACATGATCACTCTCCGCCCGGACCGGGAACGCCCGGACGTCGGACGCGAAGGAGCAGGAATGGCCAGGGACCCGGCCCAGGACGGGGCGGCGCTCGGCATCGACGAGCGGCATCCGCCGATCAAGGCGCGCCGCGTCGCGTTCGACTGGACCAAGACGCCGCTGCACTGGATCCCGGGCGATCCCGTCGCGACGCACATCATCAACAGCTTCCACATCGTCCTGCCCGAGGGCGAGAAGTGGTTCGTCCAGTGCGTCAAGGACGCCCGCCCGCACATCAGGGACGAGCGGCTGCGCGCGGAGATCAAGGGCTTCATCGGCCAGGAGATGGTGCACGCCCGCTCCCACCAGGGCGTCCTGGACCAGCTCCTGGCGGCCAACGGATTCGATGTCAGCAAGATCACCGGCCCGGCGGGCCGGGGCAACGCCGAGCGGCCCGCCCGGATGGCGGCCCTCAAGGAGCGCTCGCCGCGCCGCTGGCGCCGGCGGCTGCGCTTCGAACTGGCGGCGGTGGCCTCCATCGAGCACTACACCGCCGTGCTCGGCCAGTGGATCATGGACAACGACCGGCTCGACCGGGCCGGCGTCGACCCCACCATGCTGGACCTGCTGCGCTGGCACGGCGCCGAGGAGGTCGAGCACCGCTCGGTGGTCTTCGACGTCTACCAGGCCATGGGCGGCCGCTACCCGACCCGCGTGCTGGCCTGGGTCGTCTCGCTGTTCTTCCTCTACTGGGCGCTGATCGGCGGCGGCCTCTTCCTGCTCAGGCAGGACCCGCAGATCAAGGGCCGGGTGACCCTGCTCCGGGTGCTGCGCTCGTACCGGCGCTCGGTCCGCAAGGGCCACGTCCCGGGCATCTTCCGGCTGCTGATCGGCGAGGCCCCCGTCTACCTGAAGCCCTCGCACCATCCGTCCCAGATCTGCTCGACCCCGCAGGCACTGGAGTACGTGCTGCGCTCCCCCGCCGCCCAGGCCGCCGGCTACGACCCGTATTGATTTGAAGTCCCGGCTCAGGTGCTCGCCTGGCGGCTCGCACCTGACCGAGCCTTGTGCGAGCGCGGCATCGCTTCGCGATCTGCCCGGGTGAGGCTTGCCTTCGGCTTCGCCTCACCCGGACAGGTCACGCGCTCGCACGGTGGTGGGGCTATGCGGTTGCTGGGCTTGTGCGGTCGCTGGGGTTATTTCTGGACATAGCTTGGTCCTGGTGGCGAGGGTCACGTTGTGGGCGGCTTGACCGGGGACCCCCGCGGGCGGTTAATTAACAGCGTGTCCAATAACGTGACGCTCGCCCGTACCGACGATCCAGCGCAACTGGACCGGTTCCGCGAGGTCCAGCGCCTCAGCTACCAGTGCGCCGACGAGGTGGCCGCCGGGCTCGAGCCCGGCGTCACCGAACGCGAGGCCTGCCGCCGGATGCGGCGGTGGCTGCGCGAGCGCGGCGTCGACGACTGGCTGCACACCCCGTTCGCCTGGTTCGGCGACCGGACCGCGTTCCGCGGCTTCCGGGTGCCCGTGCAGTTCCTGCCGAGCCACCGGCGGCTCGAGGAGGGCATGCCCTACATCCTGGACATGGCGCCCGTGAAGCGCGGCTACTCGGCCGACATCGGCTACGCCGGCGTCCTGGGCGCGAACCGGATCTGGGACCAGGTCGACGCCGACCTCGCCGCGTACCGGACGCTCATCCTGGACCTGGTCCGCGAGCGGCGGACGTTCGCCGGCATCTACGCCGAGGTGGACGCGCTCATCGAGCGGCAGGGCTACGACAACCGGCACCGCAAGTACCCCGGCCGCGTCATCGGCCACCAGGTCGGCGTCATCGGCGGGTTCCTGCCCAAGGGCGTCGGCTTCCCGTTCGGCGTCCGGTTCCTGCAGACCATGGGCCGCGAACTGGTCAAGGAGCGGCTCGAGGGCCGTTCGCCACTCTGGAACGGCGCGAAGCAGTCCGCGCACCCACCGACCCCGGGCCTGTGGGCCGTCGAGCCGCACATCGCCTTCCGGGGCGTGGGCGTGAAGTTCGAGGAGATCCTCGTCGTCACCGAGGACGACGCCCACTGGCTCGACGACGACCTGCCACACGTGAAGCGCTGGAGGAGTTCATGACCGTATCGGGGCGGCGGGTTCGGGGGGACGGGGTCGACCTCGCGGTCTACGAGCAGGGCGACCCTTCGCGGCCCACGGTGCTGCTCGTGCACGGCTACCCGGACACGCACGCGGTGTGGGACGAGGTGGCCGAGCGCCTCGCGGCGCGCTTCCACGTGGTGCGGTACGACGTGCGCGGGGCGGGGGCGTCCTCGCGGCCTTTCGGGCGGCGGCGGTACGGCCTCGACTACCTGATGGCCGACATGCAGGCCGTCCTGGACGCCACGGCCCCCGACCGCAAGGTCCATCTGGTGGGGCACGACTGGGGGTCCATCCAGTCGTGGGAGGCGGCCTGCACCATGCCGGAGCGGTTCGCCTCGTTCACCTCCATCTCGGGGCCGTGCCTGGACCACGTGGCGCACTGGACGCGCCGCAACATCACCCGGCCGACCCCGCGCAACCTCAAGCACGCGGCGGGGCAGGGCGTGCGCTCCTGGTACATCTACTTCTTCCAGACGCCGCTGCTGCCCGAGACGCTGTGGCGGGCGGGGCTGGCCAAGCCGTTCAGCCGGGTACTGGAGATCGGCGAGGGCGTTCGGCCCCGGCCCGGGCATCCGGCCCGCACGCTGTCGCGCGACGGGGCCGCCGGAGTAGGCCTCTACCGCGCGAACATGCTGGAGCGGCTGCGCAAGCCGCGCGACCGGCGTACTGACGTACCGACGCAGGTCATCGTGCCGACCCGTGACCTGTTCGTCTCGCCCCATCTGGTCGGGAGCCTGGGCGACCGGGTCCCGAACCTGTCGCTGCGGCCGATCGACGCGGGCCACTGGGTCCCGCGCAGCCATCCCGACGTGGTCGCCCGGTGGATCGCCGAGCACGTCACCGGGGTCGAGGGCGGCCCGCTCAGCGCGGCCGAGTCCCGGGCGCTGCACCGGGCCCGGGTACGGCGCGACCGGCGCCCCTTCGAGGGCTCGCTGGTGGCGATCACGGGGGCCGGCAGCGGCATCGGCCGGGCCACCGCGCTGGCGTTCGCCGAGCGCGGCGCCGAGGTGGTCGCCGCCGACATCGACCTGGCGGCCGCGCAGCGTACGGCCGAGCTGGCGTGCCTGGTGGGGCCCGCGGGGCACGCGTACGCGGTGGACGTGGCCGATCCGAACGCGATGGAGGACTTCGCCAAGTCGGTCCTGCACGAGCTGGGCGTGCCCGACGTGGTGGTCAACAACGCCGGGATCGGCATGGCCGGGGCGTTCCTGGACCACTCGGCCGACGACTGGCGCCGGGTCCTGGACGTCAACCTGTGGGGCGTCATCCACGGATCGCGGCTGTTCGCCGCGCAGATGGTCGAGCGGGGCCAGGGCGGGCACATCGTCAACACCGCGTCCGCGGCGGCGTTCACGCCCTCGCGCACGCTCCCCGCGTACGCCACCAGCAAGGCGGCCGTGCTGATGCTGTCGGAGTGCCTGCGCGCCGATCTGGCGGGGCAGGGCATCGGGGTCAGCGCGATCTGCCCGGGCGTGGTGAACACCAACATCACCCGCACCTCGTCGTTCGTCGGGGCGGGCGCGGAGGAGCAGGAGCAGAGCCGGCAGCGGGCCGCCCGCGCCTACGCGCTGCGCGGCTTCGGGCCGGAGGGCGTCGCCAAGCAGATCGTGGCCGCCGTCCAGAAGGACAAGGCGCTGGTGCCGGTCACCGCCGAGGCGCGGCTGGGGTACGCGGCGTCCCGGCTGTCACCGCGCGTGATGCGCCTGCTGGCGCGGCTGGACATCGGCTGACCCGGCCGGGCGGGAGATCGAGGCGCTCGTTTACCGCCAAGGGGTTTTCCCGCCCGCCGGAACATGCGACCTTTGCAGCAAGAGCCCGGCGCACGGCCCACCGCGGCCCTTCCCGGGCGGCGTCCGAGCACCGGAGTGTGAGCACATGCGCATTCGCGACATCCTGCGGAGAAAAGGGGCGGCGGTGGCCACCGTGCGCCCCGACTCGACCGTACGGGACCTGCTGGCGGTCCTGTCCGAGCACAACGTCGGGGCGATCGTCGTCTCCCCCGACGGCGAGACCATCGCCGGGATCGCGTCCGAACGGGACGTGGTCCGCAAGCTGCACGAGCACGGCGCCGGGCTGCTCGGCCGGCCGGTCTCGGAGATCATGACCGCGGAGGTCCGCACCTGCGAGCCGAGCGCGGACGTGGACGACCTGCGCCGCACCATGACCGAGCACCGGATCCGGCACCTGCCGGTCGTCGACGCGGCCGGCCGGCTCGCCGGGATCGTCAGCATCGGCGACGTGGTCAAGAGCACGATCGACGAGCTGGTGAGCGAGCGCGAGCACCTGGTGGAGTACATCCAGCGCGCCCCCTGACGCCGTTCAGCGCCCTCACCACCGACCTTCCCTCACACGTAGGCGGGCAGCGGCCGGGAGACCGGCGCCGCCTCCACCTCCCGGTAGGCCAGGGCCAGCCGGTCGACCGCGTCGCGCAGCGTCTCGGGAGGCAGCACGTACGGCAGGCGCACGTAGTCCTCCAGCACGCCGTCGGCCCCGAACACCGGCCCCGGCACGACCCGTACACCCCGCCGCTCGGCCGCCTCGGACAGCAGCGTCGCCACCGGGGCGCCCAGCCTCACCCACAGCGACATGCCGCCCTCGGGCGGCTCGAACTCCCAGCCGGGCAGCCGCTCGCGCAGCGCGGCCGCGAGCGCGTCGCGGCCGCGCAGCAGGGACGCGGCCCGTTCGGCCCGTACCTCCTCCACCCGCAGCAGCAGCTCCCGGACGATCAGCTGGTCCAGCACCGGGCTGGCCATGTCCATCGGCTCGCGCGCCACGATCAGCCGGCGGGCCAGCGGCGCGGTGGCGCGGATCCAGCCGATCCGCAGCCCGCCCCACAGCAGCTTGGACGCCGAGCCGACGCTGATCACCCGCCCGCCGGTGTCGAAGGCGGCCAGCGGCGGCACCCGGGGCGCGGCCGGGTCGTGCGCCAGCTCGGCGAACGTCTCGTCGGCGACCAGCAGCGCGTCGGCGCGGCGGGCGGCGGCCACCAGCGCGGCCCGGTCGTCCGCGCCCATCAGCCGCCCGGTGGGGTTCTGGAAGTCGGGAACGGTGTAGGCCAGCCCCACCGCGGCCTGCCGCATGCTTCCGGCGATCAGCTCGATGTCCCAGCCCTCGTTGATCCCGGCCGGGACGAGCCGCGCGCCCATCCTGCGCAGCGCGCCGAGCGCGTGCGGGTAGGTGGGGCGCTCGACCAGCACCGAGGCGCCCGGCTCCACCATGGTCTGCAGCAGCAGCGTGAAGGCCTGCTGCGCCCCCGTGGTGACGACGATCTGGTCCGCGCGGGTCGGGACGCCGCGCTCGGCGTACCGGGCGGCGATGACCTCCCGCAGCACGGCCAGCCCGGCGGGCTCGTACCCGGGCCCGCTGCTGTAACGGGGCAGCTCGGCGACCGCAGCGGCGACCGCCTCCTCGAAGAGCGCGGGCGCGCCCGGCGTCGCGCAGCCCAGATCGATGAACTCGGCTCCCTCCGGGGCGTGCGCCATCCCGAACCGGCCCCCGGCCGTCCCGGCGCGGGGGCCGCCCGCCGAGCGGGCCCCGAACGATGCCATATTGGTCGGCGGCAGTGCCGTCCAGCTCCCCGCGCCCTGGCGGCTCTCCACATAGCCCTCGTCGCGGAGCCGGTCGTAGGCGGCGGTCACCGTCGTACGGCTGACCCCCAGGGCGGCGGCCAGATCGCGTTCGGCGGGCAGGCGGGTGCGCGGCGCCACCCGCCCGTCCAGCACCAGCGCGCACACGGCCCGGGCGAGGGCGGCGTTGTACGGCCGTTCCTGCGGCACGTCGCCCAGCAGCCGGGCCAGCTGCGGGCCGCTCACGTAGTGCGTACTCATACAGACCACTTTTCCATATTGGCCCTACAACTACCAGGCCACTTGGCGGCAGAGTGGAGCACACTGCCCAAGAACTCGGAGAAAGAGCACTCGAATGGCCTTGATGGCACGCAGGCTCGTCCAGCTGTACACGGGATTGGCCCTGTACGGTCTGGGCATCGCCCTGCAGGTGACGTCCACGCTCGGCAACGACCCCTGGGACGTGTTCCACGAGGGCCTGGCCCGGCGGTTCGGGCTGTCGATCGGCCTGTGGATCATCATCGCCGGCGCCGTGGTGATGCTGGCCTGGATCCCGCTGCGGCAGCGCCCGGGCATCGGCACGATCAGCAACGCCCTCCTGGTCGGTGTGTTCGCCGACCTGTTCCTGTGGCTGCTGCCCGATCCCGGTTCGGCCGCCGCCCGCTGGGCCTACCTGATCACCGCGATCGTGGTGGGCGGGTTCGCCACCGGCTGCTACATCGGCGCCGGGCTCGGCCCCGGGCCGCGCGACGGGCTGATGACCGGCCTGGCGGCGCGCGGCCACTCGATCCGGGTGGTCCGCACCGGCATCGAGCTGGCCGTGCTGGGCGTCGGCTGGCTGCTGGGCGGCACGGTCGGCATCGGCACCCTGCTGTACGCGCTGGCGATCGGCCCTCTCGCGCACGTCTTCCTGCCGATCCTGCAGATCACCGAGCCGGAGCCCGCGCCCGAGCCGGTGCTCCTATCCGAGCCTGACCCTGACCCTGAGCCCACGCCCACGTCGGCCGGCATCTGACACCGACGACGCGGCGACGACGCGGGGGGCCGGGGCGGCCCTCCGCGTCAGGGCTCGGCGGTCAGCGTGGTCAGCACCGACGCCAGCTCGGCCGGCAGCACCAGCGCGTCGTCCTCGTAGCGGGTCTCCAGCAGTGTCAGCTCGCCGCCCCGCCACCAGTACAGGTAGGGGCTGAGCGACCCGGGACCGTCCTCGTAGGCGTGGTACGCCTGGCCCTGCAACTCCCGGGCGGCGGCGGCCGCGGCCCGGTAGCGGGCCCGGGGGCCGCCCCCCACGGGCTGGATCGGGTGCGCCACGATGAGGCTGCGGTTGGGGGCGATCACCAGCGCCCCGTACGGCCCGATCGGCAGGTACTCCTCCAGCCAGGCCAGATGGGTGACGGCGTAGAACGTCCAGCCGTGCAGGACGGCCATCCGGACGCCGCCGACGTCCTGCTCGTCCATCTGCAGGGGCCCGTCGGCCCGGACGTTGGCGCGGCCGAGCATGAACAGCGCGTCGCCCGAGACCGGCCAGCCCGCCATCTCGTCGGTGGTGACCGTCCGCACCGTGGTGGGCGTGTCGACCACCACGACCTCGATCAGGCCGGGCGCGAACGGGCGCGCGGCCAGGATGCCGTTGTCGGCCTCGGCCGGGTAGATGCGGGTGCGCAGCAGGTGCTGGGCGAGATCGAAGTCGCTGAGGTCCAGCGGCTCCTCCATCGCGGTGATGATCGTGGTGACATGGTCGGAGACCAGCGCGGGCCAGTCGTCGCGCGGCACCAGCCGGGCGAGCTGGCGCAGCAGCCGCATGCTGACGGGCACCAGGCTGGCGCCCTCCAGGAGCATGCTGTCGGGATCGACGGGCCGGGCCGAGTAGCCGAGGCTCTCGGCGACCAGGACCAGCAGCGAATCCAGGGTCCCGTCGTCGACATCGTCGGGTCGCGCGTGCCGCCCGCTCATCGCACCCCTTCCGTGGGCTCGTCCAGAGGCGATGCGGTCAGGGTCAGCGCATCGGTGTCGAGCCGGTACGGGGCGCCCAGCTCCAGCGTGAGCTGCCGTGGCCCGTGCCCGACGGGCAGTCCCGCCAGGATCGGCACGCCGAGCGGCCCGAGCCGCCCGGCGACGATCGAATCGATCTCGGCCGGGTCGCCGCAGTCGTGCCAGGGGCCGAGGACCACCCCGGCCGCCCCGTCGAACCAGCCCGCTTGGACGAGCTGGGTCAGCATGCGGTCGATCCGGTACGGGGCCTCGGAGACGTCCTCCAGGAAGACGATCCGGCCGGCGGCGGGCGGCGGCGCGTCGGGCGTTCCGAGCAGCGCGGCCAGCAGCGCCAGCGTGCCGCCCGCCAGCAGGCCCTCAGCGCTCCCGGAACGCAGTACGCGCGCCCCGGTGACCTGGGAGGCCCGTCCCGGCTCGCGCGGCCCGAACAGGACCGCCTGGAGGTGCTCCAGGGCCTGGTCGCTCTCGCCCTTGCCCTCGGTGAGCAGCTCGCCGGCGGCCATCGGCCCGAACGACGTGGTGATGCCGAGCCGCGTCCCGAAGGCCACGTGCAGGGCGGTGACGTCGCTGGAGCCGTGCAGGATCTTTGGAGCGGTCCCGCGCGAGGCCTCGGCGATCCGGTCCCAGTCGATCAGCCCGAGCAGCCGGGTGGCGCCGTACCCGCCGCGGGCGCACAGCACGGCGCGGACCCGCGGGTCGCACCACGCCTCGACCAGGTCGGCGGCCCGGTCGGCGTCACGGCCCGCCAGGCGCTGCCAGCCGTGGCGCGCACCGTCCGGGGCGGGGCCGAGCGGGACGCGGTCGAGCGCGTGCTCGCCGACCGTCACCTCGAGCCCCAGGTCGCGCAGGATCGCGCAGCCGGCCGTCAGCCGCGCGGGCTCCACGGGACCACTGGGCGCGATCACGGCCACCCGGTCGCCCGGCCGCAGCCGGGCGAACCCGCGGGGCCGGGAGAATTCCGGGGATCCGGACAGGCGCGCGGGCGTACGGTCAAGCAGCCGGTCGGACACGCTCCGGCGGTCGTCCTCAGCCCCCGCGCGGGCGACCCCGCTCACCAACCCGATCCCTCCTCGCACCGCAACGGATAGAGCTTGTCAGGATTGCGGCCGCAAAGGAAGGGGGCGCCGGTCACGACCCGCCAACGAACGGTTACCTCGAGCATGGGAACCTCAGGCACGTCGATCCTCGGCATGGCCACCCCCCAGTGCGGTGACCAGTAGTACGGGGCGGCCCCGGGAAAGGATCACCGCCGCGACCCGAGCGCCAGATCGACCAGCCGGGGCAGCGCCGTCCCGATCGGCTCGCGCAGGACCGCGTCGGCCAGCCCGTCGTACGGCGTGGGCTCGGCATTGATGATCACCAGCCGGGCACCGGCCTCGACCGCGTCCAGGCAGAGCCCGGCGACCGGCTGGACGCCCAGCGAGGTGCCCACGGCCAGGAAGAGCTCGCACGACCGCGCCGCGCGGAGCGCCGCGTCCAGCACGTCCTCCTTGAGCGCCTGCCCGAACGAGATCGTCGCCGACTTCTGGATGCCGCCGCACGCGGCGCACGGCGGGTCCTGCTCGCCGGCCTCGACCCGGGCCAGCACCTCGGCCATCGGGGTGCGCAGCCCGCAGGCCAGGCACTCGGCCTCGCGCACGGTGCCGTGGACCTCGATCACCAGGCCGGCGCCCGATCCGGCCCGCTGGTGCAGCCCGTCGACGTTCTGGGTGATCAGCGCGCGCAGCCGGCCGGCCCGTTCCAGTTCCACCAGGGCGGCGTGGCCGGCGTTGGGCTCGGCCGCCAGGGCCGCGTGGTCGAGCCGGGACTGCCAGGCCCGCCGCCGCACGTCGGGATCGGCCAGGTAGGAGCCGATCGTGGCCCTCGCCTCGGCCGCCGGGTCCTTGGTCCACACGCCCTGCGGGCCGCGGAAGTCGGGGATCCCGCTGTCGGTGCTGATCCCGGCGCCGGTCAGCACGGTGAACGTTTCCACCTCGGGCAGCAGTCCCGCCAGCGTTGTCGCGCTCATGGTCACAGGCTAGGTCCGGAACGCCCTGCTCTGCTCCGGTTAACCTGGGGTGGCGTGGGCGGTCACAGGGAACTCCCACCGGCACGGATAGTGAGAGACTGGCGGTGGTATGAAGGCAACGCCGCACATCCTGGTGATCAACGGTACCAAGGTCCGCCGGCCGGTGTTCGTTCTGGGTTCCCCGCATTCCGGCGCGGATCTGCTGGCACGCGCCGTGAAACGGTCCGCCGGATTCCACCTGACCATCGGGCGGCCCGGCGTGCTCCAGATGGTCTACGCGTTCGCGCAGCGGCCGTCGATCGCCACCGACAGCGGCCGGGGCGCGGCCCGGGTGCTGCGCGACGCGTACGCCGAGGCCTGGCAGATCTCCGGTGCCGGCTGCGCCGGGTGCCGCGCCGACTGCTGGGAGGCGGCCGGGCTGCGGCCGCCCGAGGACGGCGCGCGCGACCCCGGTTCCTGCGTGGAGCCGCGCGGCGTCGACCGCTTCGGCGACGCCTCCCCCGACCTGATCTACAGCGCCGACGTGCTGCTGGACGCCTTTCCCGACGCGCAGCTGCTGCAGGTGATCAGGGACGGCCGGGACGTGGTCGCCGACATGCTCGACGACGAGCGCTGCCTGGCCTGGTTCAAGCCGGGCCTGACGAACCTCGACCAGGTGTTCCCCAACCCGTTCCTGGGCGTCGAGGAGGTCATGGAGCGGGCCCGCTGGCCGCGGGCGGCGGCCGCCGTCAAGTGCGCGCTGCGCTGGCGCGGCTCGGTCCGCCTCAGTGCCCGGCTGCGGGCGCAGACGCCCGAGGAGCAGCTGCTGACCGTCCGATACGAGGACCTGGTGCGGCGGCCGGGCGCGATCGCCGACGAGGTCTCGGGCTATCTCGGGTCGCAGCTGTCCAAGCTGGCCCTGACCAGCCTGGTCCGCGAGGCCGGTGGCACGCGCCAGGAGGAGCTGCGCAGACCCGACGCGCGCCGGCCGGAGCCGCGGCGTCCCGAGCTGCGCCTGCCCGAGCTCAGGCGTCCCGACCCCCGCAAGGGCGAGTCCCGCAGGGGCGACCGGGACGAGGACCGGCGGCGGCCGGGCGGCCGGCTCACCCCGCGCCAGATCCAGCAGGTCGAACGGATCGCCGGCACCGAGCTGTCCCGGCTGGGCTATCCCCTCAGCGGCGGCGGATGAGCCCGGACGACGAGGCCGCGACCTGGGGGCCGAGCCAGCCGATGGCGATTCCGGCGGCCCCCAGCCCCACCAGCAGCACGGTGTAGCGGGCCGGCCCGCTCCGGACGGCCCGCGCCGCCTGCGGCACCGGGGTGATCGTCATCACGCGCATCGTTGCTCCCTACTCCTCCGGCTCCTCCGGCCTCGGCCCCCGAAAGGGCCTCCATCGACTCTGACGCGCGCGAGTGGCCGCCGGGTTGACATCGGGCACGCGCGGAGGGAAGACAAGGAAACCGCATCCCGTGCCACGGGGACCGGCGATTCGGGAGAAACCGGCGATCAGTTCAGCTGGTGCTCCTGCGCGCCGGAGTCACTCTGCCGGGCGAACTGGGTGCGGTAGAGCTCGGCGTACAGGCCGCCCCGCAGCAGCAGTTCCTCGTGCCGGCCGCGCTCGGCGACCCGGCCGTCCTCGATCACCAGGATCTGGTCGGCCTCCCGGATCGTCGACAGCCGGTGCGCGATCACCAGCGACGTACGGCCCGCCAGCGCGGTCCGCAGCGCCCGCTGGACGGCCGCCTCGGACTCGGAGTCCAGATGCGCGGTCGCCTCGTCCAGGACCACCACCGACGGGGCCTTCAGCAGCAGCCGGGCGATCGCCAGCCGCTGCTTCTCCCCGCCCGACAGCCGGTAGCCGCGGTCGCCCACGATCGTGTCCAGGCCCTCGGGCATGTCCGCGACCAGGCCGCCGATCTGGGCGGCCTCCAGCGCGGCGAAGATCTCCTCGTCGGTGGCCTCGGGGCGGGCGAAGCGCATGTTGACCCGGATCGAGTCATGGAACAGGTGGGCGTCCTGGCTCACCACGCCGACCTGGTCGCGCAGCGACTCCATGGTGACGTCGCGCACGTCCTGGCCGCCGATCCGGATGGCGCCGCCGCTCACGTCGTACAGCCGGGAGACCAGATGGGTGATCGTGGACTTGCCCGCGCCGGAGGGGCCGACCAGCGCGATCAGCGAGCCGGGCTCGGCGGTGAAGTCGACCCCGTGCAGGACCTCCTTGCCGGGCGCGGTGTCGGGACGGGCGATCGACTCCAGCGAGGCCAGCGAGACCTCCTCGGCGGAGGGGTAGGCGAACATGACGTCGTCGAACTCCACCGCCGGGGCCTCGGCGCCGCCGACCCGATCATCCTTGTCCAGGCTGACCCGGCCGCCGTCCTTGTCCAGGCTGACCCGGCCGCCGTCCTTGTCGAGGCTGACCCGGCCGCCGTTGGCGCGGGCCCCGCCGAGGATCTGGGCGCCGTCCTTGTCGCGGATGAGGGGCTTGAGGTCCAGGACCTCGAACACCCGGTCGAAGCTGACCAGGGCGGTCATGATGTCGACGTGCACGTTGGACAGCGCGGTCAGCGGGCCGTACATCCGGGTCAGCAGGGTCGCCAGCGCGACCAGCGTGCCGAGCTGGAGGCCGCCGTCCACGACCAGGAGGCCGCCCACGCCGAAGACCATGGCCGTGGCCAGCGCCGCGACGAGGGTGAGCGCCGTGAAGAAGATCCGGCCGTACATCGCCGCGATGACGCCGATGTCGCGGACCCGGGCGGCGCGCTGGGAGAAGTTCTCCTCCTCCTCGGCGGGACGCCCGTACAGCTTGGAGAGCATCGCCCCGGCCACGTTGAACCGCTCGGTCATCAGCGAGCTCATCTCGGCGTCCAGCACCATCTGCTCGCGGCTGATCCGCGACAGCCGCTTGCCCACCCACTTGGCCGGCAGGACGAACACCGGCAGGAGCAGCAGCGCGATCAGCGTGACCTGCCACGACAGCACCATCATGGTGACCAGCACCAGGACCAGGCTGATCACGTTGGAGACCACCGAGGACAGCGTGGTGGTCAGCGCGCGCTGGGCACCGATCACGTCGTTGTTCAGCCGGCTCACCAGCGAGCCGGTCTGCGCCCGCATGAAGAACGCGACCGGCTGGCGCTGCACGTGCGCGAACACCTGGGTGCGCAGGTCGTAGATCAGGCCCTCGCCGACCCGCGCCGAGTACCAGCGCTGCGCCAGGCCGAGCACGGCCTCCACCAGGGCCAGCACGGCCACCGCGACGGCGAGCCAGATCACCAGGCTCTGCCGGCCCGGGACGATGCCCCGGTCGATGATCCCCTTGAGCAGCAGCGGGTTGGCGACCACGGTCAGCGCGGCGAGCGAGTTCAGCGCCAGGAAGATCCCGAGCTCGCGCGTGTAGGGGCGGGCGTAGCCCGCGATCCGCTTGACGGTCCCGGGCTTGAGCTTCTGGTGGGTGACCGACCCGTCCCGGCGGAACGAGGCCATCACCTGCCAGCCGTTGCCCGGCATTCCCGGCATCCCCACGTACAGCCTCCGTGTCGCACATGATCGCGGTAGCGCGTGATCTCAACGGTGCCCGATCGGAGCAGCGCGTGATCCAACCGCGTAATCAAGTAAGCATCTCAGTATCCGAGGGCTGCAACGCACCGTGCCCCCGCCCGCTTCCCCGCTCCGCTCACGGCGTAACGCCCTGGTCGCCACCCCGCGTCCGGCCGGTTCCGGCGTCCGTCTGGACGGGCCCGCGGTCCGGGGGTACAAGAGATCAACATCATCAGGCCCGCCATCCGGGAGACCCTCGTGATCCGACGTCTCACGCGAGGCGGTGCCGGCGCGACCACCCTCGCCGCCGCACCGCTCGCCACCGCGCTGCTCGCCGCGCTCCTCGCCACCACGGCGCTCCCCGCCGGAGCGGCCCCCGCCCCACCGGCCGCCCGGCCGCCCTCGCAGATCAAGGTGGCGGGAGGTGAGACACAGCCGGTCTTCTCGCGCGCGGACGCCGTCACCCAGGTGGTCAGCATCGAGACCACGGCCGACAGCGACCGCGACGGGATCCGCGACCGGGTCCAGATGCGGATCATGCGGCCCAAGGAGACCGACCAGGGCCTGCGGGTGCCCACCATCCTGGAGCCGAGCCCGTACTGGGCGGGAACGCACGACATCCCGCTCTACCCGGTCGACATCGACGGCGCCCAGACCCGCAAGGACCGCGCCGTCCAGCGGAACCTGGCCGAGATCTTCCCCGGCTACTACGACAACTACTTCCTGCCCCGCGGCTACGCGATCGCCAACCTCGACAGCATCGGCACCGGCGGCTCCACCGGCTGCCCGACCTCCGGCGACCGCGACGAGCAGGCCGGGACCAAGGCGGCGGTCGACTGGCTGAACGGCCGGGCCCGCGGCTGGGCCCCGGACGGCAGCCCGGTCAAGGCCGGCTGGTCCACCGGCAAGGTCGGCATGATCGGCCAGTCGTACAACGGCACGCTGCCCAACATGGCGGCGGCCAGCGGCGTCGAGGGCCTGGAGGCCATCGTGCCGGTCGCGGCGATCTCCAGCTGGTACGACTACTACCGCGCCAACGGCGGGGTCGTGGCGCCCGGCGGCTTCCAGGGCGAGGACCTGGACATCCTGGCCAAGGTGGTCCTCACCCGGCGGAACCCCGAGGTCTGCAAGCAGGTGATCGACGACATCACCGCGGTCCAGGATCGCGAGACCGGTGACTACAGCCGGATCTGGGCCGAGCGCGACTACGTCAAGGACGCCCGCAATGTCAAGGCCGCGGTGATGGTCGTGCACGGGCTCAACGACTGGAACGTCAAGGTCAAGAACTCCGTCCAGTGGTGGAACGCCCTGAAGCAGGCGGGAGTGCCGCGCAAGCTGTGGCTGCACCAGGCCAACCACGCCACCCCGTTCCGCTGGCGGCTCGAGGAGTGGCTGCGGCAGACGCACCACTGGTTCGACCACTGGCTGTACGGCATCGACAACGGCATCACCAAGGAGCCGCGGGTCGACGTCGAGCGCGCCCCCGGCCAGTGGGAGACCGCGCGCGACTGGCCCGTCCCCGGGACGCGGCACGTACCGCTGAGCCTGAACGCCGGCTCGGGCGCCGGCCAGCCGGGCACCCTGTCGCTCCGGCCGCGGCCGGGACCCGTCCAGTCGCTGATCGACGCCGGGCGGACCCGTACCGCCGAGCAGCTCCTGGTGAACGAGGACCAGGCCGATCCGGGCCGGCTGGCCTACCTGACCCCGGCGCTGAAGAGGGCCGTCCGGGTCAACGGCATCCCGAAGGCGGCGTTCCGCGCGTCCCTGGACGGACGGTCGCCGTACGTGACCGCGCTCCTGGTCGACTACGGCACCGACACCCGGCCCACCGGCGCCCGCTCCGACACCGGTGAACGGGTCTGCTACGGGCAGGGCGTGCCGGGCGACGACGGCTGCACGACCCGGCAGGCGCACCGCACCGAGACCGCCCCTTACAAGATCATCACGCGCGGCTGGCTCGATGCCCGCAACCGGCACGGCGCGAGCCGCAGCGAGCCGATCAGGCCCGGGAAGATGTACGACCTGCGATGGGACTTCGAGCCCACCGACTACGTCGTCAAGCCCGGCCACCGCCTCGGCGTGATCGTCCTGTCCACCGACTACGACTACACGCTGCGCTACCCGGCGGGTACCGAGCTGGCGCTCAAGCCGGGCGCGAGCA
This sequence comes from Actinomadura sp. 9N407, assembly GCF_044326315.1. Taxonomy (NCBI): domain Bacteria; kingdom Bacillati; phylum Actinomycetota; class Actinomycetes; order Streptosporangiales; family Thermomonosporaceae; genus Actinomadura; species Actinomadura sp. 9N407. The sequence goes on from NZ_JBIRAW010000016.1 coordinate 82,721, forward strand.
AGGTCTGGCTGCCGATCGCGGGCGGCGGGCGCGAGGCCCTGGGCTGAGCCGAGACGAGCAATCCGGGCGCCCGCCCGTTCCCTTGAACGGACGGGCGCCCGGGGGGGCGTCACGTCTTGGGCCGTGTCAGAACGTGGCCTGCGTCAGGACCTGGCGCCGAACATCTCGCGGAGGCGGCCGGTCTGCTCGTGGCGCTCGGCCGCGCACTGCTCCTCAAGGGTGTTGTTCGGGGCCTGCAGCAGCAGCCGCTTGGTCGCGACGGCGGCCCCGGCGTTCACCGCCAGCAGGGACTGGGTGAGCCCGCGCACGGCCTCGTCCAGGCCCTCGCGCGGCACCACGATCTCCGCCAGGCCCAGCCGGGCGGCCTCCTCGGCTCCGACCGTACGGGCCGTCAGGCACAGCTCCAGGGCGCGCGCGAGGCCGACGGCCTCGACCAGCGGCTTGGTGCCGGTCAGGTCGGGGACCAGGCCCAGCGCGGACTCCTTCATGCAGAACTTGGTGTCATCGGCGATCACCCGCATGTCGCAGGCCAGGGCCAGCTGGAAGCCGCCGCCGATCGCGTGCCCGTGCACGGCCGCGATCGTCACGATGTCGGGCCGGCGCAGCCAGGTGTAGCCCTCCTGCAACTCGGCGATGAAGCGGTCGGTGGCCGCCGGGTCCGAGCCGTCGGAGAAGCCCTCTCCGCCGCCGGAGAACATGCCGAGATCGATCCCGGCGGAGAACGAGGGGCCCGCACCGCGCAGCACGACCACCCGCACGTCCGCGGGCAGGCCGCGCCCGATGGCCGCCAGGCCGCGCCAGGTGGCGAACGTCATGGCGTTGCGGCGCTCGGGACGGTTCAGCGTGACGGTCGCCACGGGACCGTCGAGGTCCAGGCGGAGCCCCGCCTCCTCCAGGTCGGGCTCCGGTCCGGACCTCCGGCCGGGCTCGCGCCCGGACGGTCCCTGGGCCGGCCCCTCCCCGGCAGGCCCGTCGACCTGCTCCGTGACCGGTTCCGGCCGCGGCTCCTCGGCCCGCACGTCCGCCATTCCCGCTCCCCTTCCGCCTGCACGTGACCGGCGCGTTCGCGCCGGCCGCGCGGCGGAGCGGAAGGGGGTCCTCCCCGCGGCCCGCCCGCCGCCGCGACCGAACCTTACTCGGCCGGCCGGGGCGGCGGGTCAGGCGGTGCGCTCTACCGGGGGTCGACGTCCGTTCAGGACTTCTTGCCGCGGGTCGCGCCGCCGCGACCGCGCAGGTTGACACCGGATTCGGTCAGAATCCGGTGGATGAACCCATATGAGCGGCCGGTGGCGGCTGCCAGGGCGCGGATGCTCTCGCCGGAGTCGTACCTCTTCTTCAGTTCCGTCGCCAGCTTGTCGCGCTCGGCACCGGTCACGCGGGTGCCCTTCTTCAGGGTCTCGGCCACGAGTACCTCCCGTAGTGATGTGGTGACCGCTGCGTTAATCCCCCGCCATGATCAGTCATTCCCGCTCGTTCGGCTACCCACTCCGCCAGAAAAGATCTGTCTGGGCCATGGCACTGGTCACGCAAGTGCCACCAGATCGGCAAACTCATCACTCCAGATGTCTTCCACACCATCCGGCAGCAAAATCACTCTTTCCGGTCGAAGCGCGGTGACCGCGCCCTCATCATGGGTCACCATCACGATCGCGCCGGAGAAGGTGCGCAGCGCGTCCAGGATCTCGGCGCGGCTGGCCGGGTCCAGGTTGTTGGTCGGCTCGTCCAGCAGCAGCACGTTGGCGCTGGAGACCACCAGCATGGCCAGCGCCAGCCGGGTCTTCTCGCCGCCCGACAGCACGCCGGCGGGCTTGTCGACGTCGTCGCCGGAGAACAGGAACGAGCCGAGGATCTTGCGGACCTCGACCGGGGCCATGCCGGGCGCCGCCGACTGCATGTTCTCCAGCACCGAGCGCTCGACCTCCAGCGTCTCGTGCTCCTGGGCGTAGTAGCCGAGCCGCAGGCCGTGCCCGGCCAGCACCGAGCCGGTGTCGGGCTTGTCGACCCCGGCCAGCATCCGCAGCAGGGTCGTCTTGCCTGCGCCGTTCAGGCCCAGCACCACGACCCGGCTGCCCCGGTCGATGGCCAGGTCCACGTCGGTGAAGATCTCCAGCGAGCCGTACGACTTGGACAGGCCCTCGGCGGTCAGCGGGGTCTTGCCGCAGGGCGCCGGCTCCGGGAAGCGGATCTTGGCGACCTTGTCGGCCCGCCGCACGCCCTCCGCCTCGGCCAGCAGCCGGCGGGCCCGCTTGTCCATCTGCTGGGCGGCCTTGGCCTTGGTCGCCTTGGCCCGCATCTTGTCGGCCTGCGACAGCAGCGCGGTGGCCTGCCGCTGCGCGTTGGCCGACTCGCGCTTGCGCCGCCGCTCGTCGGTCTCGCGCTGCTCCAGGTACTTCTTCCAGCCGACGTTGTAGATGTCGATCGCGGCGCGGTTGGCGTCCAGGTGGAACACCCGGTTGATCACCGCGTCCAGCACCTCCACATCGTGGCTGATCACGACCAGGCCGCCCTGGTGGCCCTTGAGGAAGTCGCGCAGCCAGACGACCGAGTCGGCGTCCAGGTGGTTGGTGGGCTCGTCCAGCAGCAGCGTGTCGGCGCCGGAGAACAGGATCCTGGCCAGCTCCACCCGGCGACGCTGGCCGCCGGACAGGGTGCCGAGGGGCTGGGTCATCACCCGGTCGGGCAGGCCCAGGCTGGAGGCGATGGAGGACGCCTCGGCCTCGGCGGAGTAGCCGCCGAGCACGTGCAGGCGCTCCTCCGCGCGGCCGTACCGGCGGACGGCCTTGTCGCGCTCGCTCCCCGTGGCGGTGGCCATCCGCTCCTCGGCCGCCCGCAGGTCGCGGATGACCTCGTCGAGACCGCGCGACGACAGGATCCGGTCGCGGGCCAGCTCCTCCAGATCGACTCCGCGCGGGTCCTGCGGCAGGTAGCCGACCGTCCCGGAGCTGGTCACGCCGCCCTGCGCGGGCTGCGCCTCGCCGGCCAGGACCTTGGTGAGGGTGGTCTTGCCGGCGCCGTTGCGGCCGACGAAGCCGACCCGGTCGCCGGGGTTGACCCGGAAGGAGGTGGCTTCGATCAGCAGCCGGGATCCGGCGCGCAGCTCGATGTCATGGGCAATGATCACGGTGACGGGCTTCCCTGACGAGGATCGGAACGGACAGGCGGCGTCCCGGACGGGCGGGGGGCGGATCCAAGCGGACGCGAAACAGCGCGTCACGGTCCGTGACCACGACGCGCTTAAGGGCCTGTCAGCTCGGGAACGAAACCATCCGATCAGTGTACGTGACGCCGGGGGCCGGTCCCGGCCATGCCGGCATGCGCCAGGACGTGCGACACGCAGGCACCACACGAAGGAGTGTGCGTCCCATGACCCATCTCACAGGCAACGCCCCGGCCGGTACCCCCAATTGGCTGGATCTCGGAATCCCGGATATGGAACGGGCCAAAGCGTTCTACCGAAGCCTATTCGGTTGGGAATTCCAGGACTACGGCCCGGAGGCCGGGCATTACCACGCGTGCCTGTTGCGGGGCGCGCCCATCGCCGGAATGATGCGGAATCCCGAGCCCGCCGACGATTATTGGTGGGGGGTCTATTTCTCCACCGACGACATCGACGGCACCACCGAGCGCGTGACCGCCGCGGGCGGCGCGATCGTCGACCCGCCCGACGACGTGATGGACCAGGGCCGGCTGGCGATCCTCACCGACGCGGTCGGCGCCCAGTTCGGGCTCTGGCAGGGCCGGGAGCACATCGGCTCGCAGATCGTGAACGAGCCGGGCTCGTTCGTCTGGAACGAACTGGTCACCACCGACAGGGCCGGGGCCGCCGGTTTCTACGCCGCGGTGTTCGACCACACGGCCGAGGACATGCCCGGGGACTTCGCCTACACCGTGCTCAACCGGCCGGACGGCCGGGCGATCGGCGGGATCCTGGAGGAGCCGGGGGCCGCCGGGCCCGCCTGGATGACCTACTTCGAGGTCGAGGACCCGGACGCGTCGGTGCGGACCGTCCGCGAGAACGGGGGCGCGGTCGTCACCGAGCCCCAGGACAGCCCGTACGGCCGGATAGCGACGGTACGGGACCCGTTCGGGGCGGAGTTCCACCTGATGCGGCCCGCGCCCGCGGAGACGCCCTGAGGGACGGACAGGGGCCCGGCCGCCGGGCCGGGCCCCCGCACTCCGTCAGCGGGCACGGTCACTGCTGGCGTTCGGCCGCCAGCCGCTGGCCGACGGTCTGGTGGAGGCGCTGCAGGCCGCTGCTGCCCAGCATGCCGACCTGCCCCTCCAGGTCGCGCAGCAGCGTGTCCTCGTTGGTGACGGCCTCCGAGGACTGCATCAGCACCATGCCCTCGCCGGTGAAGTCGAACTGGTGCTCCTCGCCCGACGTACCGCCGATACCGAGCACCGACCTCGCCGCGCCCAGCACGCCGCGCATGTAGGAGTGGTCGTAGTGGTGGCAGGGCGAGGGGCAGTCGGCCCAGCCGAGCAGCGCCTGCGGGTCGACCCGGATCGGCGGCTCGACGAAGTGCACCGGGCCGTTGGAGGCGGCCACGAACCGGCCGGTCCCGATCAGCGTCAGGAACCCCGGGATGATCGACTGCTTGAGCTCCAGGCCCGGCTCGAACGCCAGCAGGTTGCCGGCCCGGATGGTCAGGTTGCCCTGGTCCAGGTCGAACGAGTTGACGTCGAAGCCCCGGTCGGACAGCACCAGCTTGCCCTGGCCCTGCGCGACGATCCAGTCCTGCGCGTACAGCGGCGAGTGGAACGAGGACGCCACCAGCGCGTCCAGCGGGCCCGCCGACAGCGCCTCGAACTTGATCTGCCCGTAGTAGGCGATCATCTTGCCGCGCTGGGCGAACCACTGGCCGTTGAGGTCCACGCTGAAGGCGTAGGGGTTGACGTTGTCGTTGGACGGCAGCGTCATCGCGTTGAACGTCGGGATCGCCACGGTCAGATCTTCCTCTCGCTGGCCTGGACGTAGACGACGCCGGAGCCGCTCAGCTCGAGCTGGAAGCCCTCGCCGGAGCCGCGGCCGATCAGGTCCCGCAGCCCGACCGCGGTGGTGAGCTTGTTCTGCACCTGGCCGCGGTGCGCCACGTACGCCTGCGGGTCCACGTGCACGGGACGCTGCGGCGTGATCGGCATCTCCATGACGCCGCCGTGCGACAGCAGCGCGCACGAGCCGTGCCCGGTGAGCGTGGTGGTGAACAGGCCCTGGCCGCTGACCGCGCCGCGCACCACGCCGCCGATCCCGCCCTGCTCGCCCATGAACATGGTGCCGACCTGGAGGGACGCGTCGTGCACCAGCAGCCGGTCGGCCTCCACCACCAGCATGTCGCCGGCCAGCTCGACGACCTGGACGTGCAGCCCGGCATGGCCGAACATCGCGGTGCCCTGGCCGGTCACGTGCATCATCACGGTCCGCTCCCCCGCGACCGCGCGGCCGAGGGTGCCGCCGATGCCCTGCCCGGCGGTCGCGGACGGCGCGAACGCCACCCGCCCGCTGTAGGCCAGCATCGCGCCGCGCCTGCTGTAGATCTCCCGGCCCGGCGCGATCGCGACCTGGAGCATCTTGGAGTTGATCGATTCGTATCCCGGCATCAGATCTCCAGCATTCCGCCGCGTTCGGCCGGCTGGACGTAGACCAGCCCGTGTCCCTGGTACCGGAACTGCACGCTCTCCCCCGAGCCCTGCCCGAGCACGGTGCGCCAGTTGACGTCGGTCACGACGTCCTGCTGGAGCTGGCCGTGATGGGCCACGTACGCGTGGGGATCGACGCACAGTGGCATCTGGGGTGTCACCTCCAGTGCGATCGCGGGCCCGTCGGAAAGGATCGCGACCAGGCCGTGACCCTCCACCTTGGTGGTGGCCAGGCCCTGGCCGGTGCCCATCCCGCGCAGCCCGACGAAGTGCACCCCGGTCTGCAGGCCGCCCTCGATGGCCAGCAGGCTCTCCGACTCCACGAACAGCGTGTCGCCGTTCAAGGGGACGAGGGTGACCTCGGTCGCCTGGCTGGCCAGGTAGACGGTGCCCTGGCCGCTGATCTCCATGAGGGTGATGCCCTCGCCGGCGATGCGGCGCTTGAGCGCCCCGCGCAGGCCCTCGCCGCCGGTCATCCCCTGCCGCTTGAACGCCATCTGGCCCTCGTAGGCGACCATGGACCCGTTCAGGGCCCTGATCGTCTCCCCGGCGAGATCGACGGCCAGCATCCTCGAGCCGTTCATTCGAAATTGCGCCACGCCGCCACAAGATACCGGCCCGGGCGAGTCCCGGCGCGTTGCCCGGCGTTCCCCGGCCGGATCGGGGAAGATGGCGGTCATGTGGATCGCCCCCGAGAATCGCGGCGCAGGCCGTTGGATCGTGCCCGCGATCGTGCTCGGTGCCGGAGCGGTGGTCGCGGCCGTGCTGGCCGCCGACGACCGGGGCGGCACGGGGCTCGTCGCGCTGGTGGTGCTGGCCGGCTACGCCCTGGCCCTGGCCTACCGGCGCAACGAGCCGGCCCTGACGATCAGCGAGAGCTTCGGCAGCGGGCACCGCGCCCGCGCCCATCTGCGCGCGGCGGCCATGACCGGTGACGTGCTCACCGGCGCGCTGGTCGCCGCGGTGGTGGTGCAGGGGCTGCGCGGCGCGGACATCATGCCGTACGTGTGGCTCGCCGCCGTGGCGGGCGGGACGTACACGGTGTCGGCGCTGGCCGCCGGCCGTGCGCTCTGACCGTCCCGGCGCCTCCCGCGCGCGCTGTCAAGATCGTCCGTCCGGACGGGCATGACCTGGCCGATCACAGGAGAATACTGCGTTAACAGTTCCTAACAAGTCCGGTTTCGACCGATTTCAAGCGGCATGATGCGGGCTGTGCCTGCCGTTGAAGTCCTGCTTCCCGCCCGGGCGGTGTTCCAGCCGGTGATCGACCTCGACACCGGCCGGGTCGTCGCCGTGGAGACGCACGCGGGCCCCCCGGCGGCCCACGTGCCCGAGACCGGCCGGTTCTCGAGCGCGCATCCGGTCGCGGCGCACGCCGACCCGGCCCTGGCCCGCGCGGACCCGGCCACGGAGGACGTGCGCCGCGCGGTCGCCGCCGCCCGCGCCGCCGCGGACCTGCGTACTCCGCTGCCCCTCCAGATCGGGCTGCGGACCGAGACCCTCGCCCAGGGCGAGGATCTCCTGGCCGAACTGCACCGCGGGCTGGGCGGGGCCGGCCGCCACCCGCACGAGGTCATCCTGTGCGTCGGCGGCGGCTTCCCGCCGGCCCGGCGGCCCGCGCTCCAGTCCGCGCTCGGCCGGCTGCGCCAGGCCGGCTACCTGATCGGGCTGACCGGCGTCGGCGCCGCGCACGCCCCGCTGGACCTGGTGGTGGACGCCTCCCCGTACCTGGTCAAGATCGACCCGGAGCTGGCCCGCCGGACCGGGACCGATCCCCGCCGCGCCGCGCTGGTGACCGCGCTGGTCGAGCTGGCGCACCGGCTCGGAACCCACGTCCAGGCCCCGGGCCTGTCCACCGAGGAACAGGTCCTGAACCAGCGCGACCTGGGCGTACGGCTCGTCCAGGGACCCGCGCTGGCACCGCCGGAGTGGCGGCCCGGCATGCGCGTCACGGTGCCGGTGACCGCCCGCGAGGAGCCGCGCCGCGCCCGCCCCGAAGCCTCGCTCGGGCCGCGGGTCGCGGAGTTCACGCTACCGGCGGTGACCATGCCGCACACCGCCACCGCCGGTGAGGTACTCGACGTCCTGAACGCCGAGTCCGGCACCACCAGCGTGGTGCTGGTCGACGAGCGCAGGCGGCCGTGGGCCACCGTGGACCGCACCCGGTTCCTGCTGCGGCTGTCGGGGGCGTACGGGCACGCCCTGTACGCGCACAAGCCCGCCGCCAACCTCGCCGACACGCCCCGCCTGGTGCCCCGGACCGTCCCGGCCGTCGCCGCGCTGCGGGCGGCGGGCCGCGAGGACGACCGCGTCTACGACGACCTGGTCGTCACCGACGAGATCGGGCGCTGCCTGGGCATCGTGCGGGTGGCCGACCTGATCCGCGGCCTGTCACCCTGACCCCGCCGTCTCCTGGGCCAGGATCGCGGCCTGGACCCGGCTGCGCAGGCCGAGCTTGGCCAGGATCCGGCTGACATGGGTCTTGGTCGTGGTCTCGGCCATGTCCAGCCGCGCCGCGATCTCGCCGTTCGACAGGCCCTCGCCCAGGCAGCCGAAGACCTCCCGCTCGCGCGGCGTGAGCTCCGCCAGCCCCGGCGCCGGCAGGGGCCCCGGCGCGGGCCGGGACGCGAAGGCGCCGATCAGCCGGCGGGTCACCCGCGGGGCGATGATCCCCTCTCCCGACGCCACCGTGCGCACCGCCTCCACCAGATGGTCGGCGTCGACGTCCTTCAGCAGGAACCCGGCCGCCCCGGCCCGCAGCGCGCCGAACACGTACTCGTCCACGTCGAACGTGGTCAGCACCAGCACGTCGGTGATCCCGGCGATCTCCCGGGTCGCCGAGACGCCGTCCAGCCGGGGCATCCGGATGTCCATCAGCACCACGTCGGGACGCAGCTCGCGGGCCAGCGCCACCGCCTCCTCGCCGTCGACGGCCTCGCCGGCCACCTCGATCCCCGGCGCGGCGCGCAGGATCAGCACCAGCCCGGCCCGTACCGCCGCCTGGTCGTCGGCCACCAGAACCCTGATCACGCGCTCTCCCTTCCCACGCCGCCCCTGGCCAGGCCGACCGGCAGCTCGGCGCGGACCCGCCAGCCGCCCTCCTCGGGACCCGCCTCGAACGTCCCGTCCAGCATCGTGGCGCGCTCGCGCATCCCGATCAGCCCCGCTCCCGAGCCGGGCAGCCGCGGGGCGTCCGGCCCGAGCGGGCTGCGCACGTCGATCACCACCCGGTCGCGCAGGTAGCGCAGCCGTACCCGGGCCCTCCCGGGACCGCCGTGCTTGAGCGCGTTGGTCAGCGACTCCTGCACGATCCGGTACGCGGCCAGCTCGACCGCCGCCGGCAGCTCCGGCGCGTCGCCCTCCACCTCCAGCGCGGCGCTCAGGTCCGACCGCGCCGAACTTCCCACCAGCCGGTCGAGCCCGTCCAGCCGGGGCGCGGCAGGCGAATCGGTGTCCTCCTCCTCGCGCAGCAGGCCGATCATGCGGCGCATCTCCGCCAGCCCCTGGACGCTGTTCTCCCGGATGATCTCCATCGACCGGTCGAGGTCCTCCCGGGTCAGATCCCGGACCTTCAGCACCGCCGAGGAGTGCAGCGCCACCGCGCTCAGATGGTTGGCGATCACGTCGTGCAGCTCGCGGGCCATCCGGGCCCGTTCGGCGTTGATCGCGCTGCGCCGGTCCATCTCGGCCAGCCGCGTCACCTGCTCGGCGCGCAGCCGCTCGGCCTGCGCGGTGAACCGGTGCTCCCGGACGGCCATCGCGGTCATCACGGGGAAGACCCACGTCACCGCCGCCACCGCCGCCGCGACGACGGCCACGCTGAGGGTGTGCAGCAGCATCCCGACGGAGACCAGCACCACCAGGGTGGTCACGCTGGTCACCACCAGCAGCCGCTCGGCGGTACGGCGCCGCCCGTACAGGCCCGCCGCGTACAGCAGATCGCCGTAGATCATCATCGATGCGAAGTTCGGGCCCATGATCACGTCGGCGGCGTTGAACGGGGTGGCGAACAGCAGCGCGGTCCGCGGCGCCGTCCGCCGGAACGGGATCGCCGCCACCTGCCCGAGCAGCGGCACCAGCCGCCAGCCGAGCGCCGGATCCCAGACCGACGACCACGTGGCGTACCCCTGCACGGCGAGCATCAGGAGCCCGCCCGCCAGCGCGGCCACGGCGATCAGCAGATCCGTGCGGGTGATGCGAGGACGCGGGGTCGAGAGCACGGTCCCATTCCAGCACCCCCCGGACACCACTCGGCTCCGCCTTCCGGCACCCCGCGTACATCGTTAGGAGGACCCCCGGTTCCCCATCCGCGACGACGCCCCCGCCCCCTCGCTCCGCGAGCATTGAAGGGACGCCATGCGGAAGGGAAACAATGCTGCTCGCGCTGATCGCGGCCTGCGAGATCGGCTTCTGGCTGGTCCTCGCGGCCGGGCTCTCGGTCCGCTACCTGCTGCGCCGCCCCCGGCTGGGCGGCGCGCTGCTGGTCTGCGTCCCGCTCCTGGACGTGGTGCTGCTGACCGCGACCGTGGTCGACCTGCAGGGCGGCGCCACCGCGGACTTCACCCACGGGCTGTCGGCCGCCTACCTCGGCTACTCGGTGGCGTTCGGGCACAGCATGATCTGCTGGGCCGACGAGCGCTTCGCCCACCGCTTCGCCGGCGGCCCGCCGCCGAAGGGCAGGCCCAAGTACGGCCGGGCCCGTATCCGCTACGAGTGGCGCGAGTTCGGCAAGGCCGCCCTCGCCACCGCCATCGCCTGCGCCGTCCTGCTCACGATGGTCGCCGTCGTGGACGACACGTCCCGTACCGAGGCCCTGCTCGGCTGGACGGTTCGGCTGGGAACGATCCTGGCCATCTGGTCCCTCTGGCCCATCACCCACACCCTCTGGCCCGCCAAGCCCGAACCCGGCCGGACCTCGGCCCCGGCCGAGGCCGAGCCGATCTCCCGCCGCTGACACCGGACTCCCTCCGGTCCACCTGCGCGAACGCGAAAGAGCCCGCTCCGGAAGGGAGCGGGCTCTTTTCGGTCGTGCGGGCCGGTCGGGTCAGACGTTGAAGCCGAGGGCGCGCAGCTGGTCGCGGCCGTCCTCGGTGATCTTGTCCGGGCCCCACGGCGGCAGCCAGACCCAGTTGATCTTGACTTCCTTGGCCAGGCCCTCCAGCGCGCTGTTGGCCTGGTCCTCGATCACGTCGGTGAGCGGGCAGGCGGCGCTGGTCAGCGTCATGTCCAGGGTGGCGATCTCGTCGGCCAGGCTGACCCCGTAGATCAGGCCGAGATCGACCACGTTGATCCCCAGTTCGGGGTCGACGACATCGTGCAGGGCCTCGAGGATCTCCTCCTCGGCCTCGGTCATGGCGACCTTGGCCGTCTCCTCGGAGGCCTCGGTCTCGGGGGTCTCGGTCTCAGTGGTCTCGCTCATGATGCCTCTCCGAGTGCTCGGGCGGTCGCGTCCTTCCACGCCATCCAGGCGAGCAGGGCGCACTTGATCCTGGCTGGGTACTGGGAGACACCGGCGAAGGCGATGGCGTCCTCCAGGACGTCCTCGTCGGGCTCGCCCTGGCCGCGCGACTGCATCAGCGCCAGGAACTCCTCGCCGACCGCCATCGCCTCCTTGACGGACTTGCCGATGATCAGGTCGGTCATCACCGACGCGCTCGCCTGGCTGATCGAGCAGCCCATGGCGTCGTACGAGACGTCCGCGACACGGGCGTCCTCCCCGTCGCCGTCGAGGTGCACGCGCAGCGTGACCTCGTCACCGCAGGTGGGGTTGACGTGGTGCGCCTCGCCCTCGTACGGCTCCCGCAGCCCCTTGTGATGGGGGTTGCGGTAATGATCCAGGATGACCTCCTGGTACATCGCCTCAAGCATGTCGTCCTTTTCCCTGAGGGGCCTTCCCCGGCTACAACCCGTGCGTCGCGCAGCGTGTTCCAACCACGGGGCGTCTAGTGGGTGCCGAAGAACTTCTGTGCGTGCCTTACCCCGTCGGTGAGCGCGTCCACGTCCGCCAGGGTGTTGTACAGGTAGAACGTCGCGCGGGTCGTGGCGGGGATCCCGAACCGGCGGCAGATCGGCCAGGCGCAATGGTGCCCGACCCGGATCGCCACGCCCAGCTCGTCCAGGACCTGCCCGACGTCGTGCGGGTGGATGTCGTCCACGGTGAACGACACCGCGCCGCCGCGCGCGTCGGTGCTGAGCGGGCCGATCACCCGGACGCCGGCGATCTCGCCGAGCCGTTCCAGCGAGTAGGCGGTCAGCGCCTCCTCGTGCGCGTGCACGCGGTCCATGCCCAGCTCGGACAGGTAGTCGCAGGCCGCGCCGAGGCCGATCGCCTGGGCGGTCATCGGCACTCCGGCCTCGAACCGCTGCGGCGCCGGCATGAAGGTGGACTCCTCCATCCGGACCTGCTCGATCATGGATCCGCCGGTGATGAACGGCGGCATGATGTCCAGCAGCTCGCGGCGGCCCCACAGCACGCCGATCCCGGTCGGGCCGAGCATCTTGTGCCCGGAGAAGACCAGGAAGTCGGCGCCGAGCGCGGTGACGTCCACCGGCTGGTGCGGTACGGACTGCGCCGCGTCCAGCAGCACCAGCGCGCCCACCTGGCGGGCCCGCGCGGTGATGAGGTCGATCGGCGGAACGGTCCCGAGCACGTTCGACTGGTGGGTGAGCGCGACCAGCTTGGTGCGCTCGTTCACGATCGTGTCGAGGTGCTCCAGGTCGAGTCGGCCCTCGTCGGTGAGGCCGAACCAGCGCAGCGTGGCGCCGGTCCGCAGGCACAGCTGCTGCCACGGCACGAGGTTGGCGTGGTGCTCCATCTCGGAGACCACGATCTCGTCGCCGGGGCCGACCTTGAACCGCTCGGCCTCGGGGCCGCCGGTCGCGGCGTTGCTCATCGCGTACGCGACCGAGGTTGATGCCCTCGGTCGCGTTCTTGGTGAACACGATCTCGCCCGGGACCGCGCCGACGAACGAGGCGATCTTGGCGCGGGCGTCCTCGTACGCGCCGGTGGCCTCCTCGGCCAGCAGGTGCGCCCCCCGGTGCGGCGCCGCGTTGTGGCGCTCGTAGAACTCCCGCTCGGCGTCCAGCACCCGGACGGGCTTCTGCGAGGTCGCCCCGGAGTCGAGGTAGACCAGCTCGCGCCCGCCCCGCACCGTACGCGACAGCAGCGGGAAGTCCTTCTTGAGCTCCTCGGGCAGCAACGCTCCAGTCACGCTGATTCCCCCGCTCGCTTCCAGGCCGCCTCGAGGCGACGCCTTCCCTCGTCGCTCGTACCTCGCTCCTCAGTCCAGGCGCCGCCGCGGCCTTCCAGCTCGCTCACGCCGACGCGCCTGCCTTCACGTACTTCTCGTAGCCCTCGTTCTCGAGCTCGTCGGCCAGCTCGGGGCCGCCCTGGGCGACGACGCGGCCGGCGGAGAAGACGTGCACGAAGTCGGGCTTCACGTACCGCAGGATGCGGGTGTAGTGCGTGATCAGCAGCACGCCGGTCTCGCCGGAGGCGCCGAAGCGGTTGACGCCCTCGGAGACGACCTTGAGGGCGTCCACGTCGAGGCCGGAGTCGGTCTCGTCCAGGATCGCCATCTTCGGCTTGAGCAGCTCCAGCTGCAGGATCTCGTGCCGCTTCTTCTCGCCGCCGGAGAAGCCCTCGTTCAGCGAGCGCTGGGCGAAGACGGGGTCGATGGACAGTGCCTCCATCGCCGCCTTCATCTCCTTGGTGAACGCGCGCAGCTTGGGCGCCTCGCCGCGGACGGCGGTGACCGCCGAGCGCAGGAAGTTCGACACCGAGACGCCGGGCACCTCGACGGGGTACTGCATCGCCAGGAACAGCCCGGCGCGCGCACGCTCGTCGACGGTCATCTCCAGGACGTCCTCGCCGTCGAGCGTGACGGAGCCGGAGGTGATCTCGTACTTGGGGTGGCCCGCGACGGCGTACGCCAGGGTCGACTTGCCGGAGCCGTTGGGGCCCATCAGGGCGTGGGTCTCGCCGGCCTTCACGGTCAGGTCGACCCCGCGCAGGATCTCCTTGGTCCCGTCCGCGCCGCTGGCGACGGAGACATGGAGGTCGCGGATATCTAGGGTGGCCATAGTCCTTCGTTCTCTCAGGTTCTCAGTCGTCGGAGCCGAGCGAGACGTACACGTCGCCGTCCTCGACCTTCACCTTGTACGTGGCGACCGGCTGGGTCGCCGGCGGGTTGGTGGGCTTGCCGGTGCGCAGATCGAAACAGGACCCGTGCAGCCAGCACTCGATCGTGCCGTCGTAGACCTCGCCCTCGGAGAGCGAGACCTCGGCGTGCGAGCAGATGTCGTTGAGCGCGAACACCCCGTCGCCGGCGCGTGCCAGCGCCACCGGGGTGTCGCCGACCTCGACACCGAGGACGCCGTCGGCCGGGATGTCGTTCAGGGAGCAGACCTTCACGAAGCTCATCGCCCGCGGGCCCCCCTGTCGAGCTCGGCCTCGATCGCCTCGGACACCTTCTCGCGGACCTCGTCGACCTCGATCCGCTGGATCAGCTGGCCGAGGAAGCCGCGGACGACCATGCGCCGGGCCTCGTCGTAGCTGATGCCGCGGGCCTGCAGGTAGAACAGGTGCTCGTCGTCCAGCCGGCCGGACGCCGAGGCGTGCCCCGCGCCGGCGACCTCGCCGGTGAGGATCTCCAGGTTGGGCACCGAGTCGACCCGGGTGCCGTCGGTCAGCACCAGGTTGCGGTTGAGCTCGTAGGTGTCGGTGCCCTCGGCCTCGGCCCGGATGATCACGTCGCCGATCCAGATGGCGTGCGCGTCCCGGCCCTGCAGCGCGCCGCGGTAGTCGACGCGGCTGCGGCAGTTCGGCACGGTGTGGTCGACCAGGAGGCGGTGCTCCAGGTGCTGGCCGCCGTCGGCGAAGTAGACCCCGTACAGCTCGGCGTCGCCGCCGGGCTGGTCGTAGGAGACCGACGGCGCGATCCGCACCAGGTCGCCGCCCAGCGTCACGTTGTGCGAGACGAACCGGGCGTCGCGGCCGAGCCGGGCGTGCTGGTGGGACACGTGGACGGTGTCGTCGGCCCAGTCCTGCAGGCTGATCACCGAGAGCCGGGCGCCGTCGCCGACGACGAACTCGACGTTGTCGGCGTAGGTCGCCGAGCCGCGGTGGCTGAGCACCACGGTGGCCTCGGCGAACGGCTCCAGGATCACGGTGGTGTGCCCGTAGGCGGCCGCCGAGGCGTCCTCGCCGCGCAGCCGCAGGATCGTCGGCCCGGAGGCCACGGCCTCCTTGGGCACGGTGACGACCGTCGCCTCCGCGAACGAGGCCCAGGCCTGGGCGCTCACCCGGTCGGCCGGCACGTAGGCCTTGCCGAGCCGGGCGTCGTCGCGTCCGACGGTCTCGATCGTGACCTCGGGGGCCGCGTCCACCTCCACGATGACCTTGCCGACGGCCTCGGCGGTGCCGTTGTGCAGGCCGCGCAGGCGGCGCAGCGGGGTGAACCGCCACTCCTCCTCGCGCCCCGTCGGCACCTCGAAGTCGGCGACCTCGTAGGAGGCCTTGTCATGCAAGGTCGAAAGAGGCCTTTGGTCAAGCCCCATCAGCCGACCGCTCCTTCCATCTGCAGTTCGATCAGCCGGTTGAGCTCCAGGGCGTACTCCATCGGCAGCTCACGGGCGATCGGCTCGACGAAACCGCGCACGATCATCGCCATCGCCTCGTCCTCGTTGAGGCCGCGGCTCATCAGGTAGAACAGCTGGCTCTCGGACACCTTGGAGACGGTCGCCTCGTGCCCCATCTCCGCGTCGTCCTCGCGGACGTCCACGTAGGGGTAGGTGTCGGAACGGCTGATCTGGTCGACCAGCAGCGCGTCGCACTTGACCGTGGACTTGCTGTGCTTGGCGCCTTCCTGGATCTGCACCAGGCCGCGGTAGGACGTGCGCCCGCCGCCGCGCGCCACCGACTTGGAGACGATGGTGCTGGAGGTGTTGGGCGCCGCGTGCACCATCTTGGCGCCGGCGTCCTGGTGCTGGCCCTCGCCGGAGAACGCGATCGACAGCGTCTCGCCCTTGGCGTGCTCGCCGAGCAGGTAGACCGCCGGGTACTTCATGGTGACCTTGGAGCCGATGTTGCCGTCGACCCACTCCATCGTCGCGCCCTCGTAGGCGACGGCGCGCTTGGTCACCAGGTTGTAGACGTTGTTCGACCAGTTCTGGATGGTGGTGTAGCGGACGCGGGCGTCCTTCTTCACCACGATCTCCACGACGGCCGAGTGCAGCGAGTCCGACTTGTAGATCGGTGCCGTACAGCCCTCGACGTAGTGGATGTACGAGCCCTCGTCGGCGATGATCAGCGTCCGCTCGAACTGGCCCATGTTCTCGGTGTTGATCCGGAAGTAGGCCTGCAGCGGGATGTCGACGTGCACGCCGGGCGGCACGTAGATGAACGATCCGCCCGACCACACCGAGGTGTTGAGCGCGGCGAACTTGTTGTCGCCGACCGGGATCACCGAGGCGAAGTACTCCTGGAAGATCTCCGGGTGCTCGCGCAGCGCGGTGTCGGTGTCCAGGAACAGCACGCCCTTCTCCTCAAGGTCCTCGCGGATCTTGTGGTAGACGACCTCGGACTCGTACTGAGCCGCGACGCCGGCGACCAGGCGCTGCTTCTCGGCCTCGGGGATGCCGAGCCGGTCATAGGTGTTCTTGATGTCGTCGGGCAGGTCCTCCCAGGAGGTCGCCTGCTTCTCGGTGGACCGGACGAAGTACTTGATGTTGTCGAAGTCGATCTCCGACAGATCCGAGCCCCAGTTGGGCATCGGCTTCTTGTCGAAAAGGCGCAGCCCCTTGAGGCGAAGCTCGAGCATCCATTCGGGCTCGTTCTTCTTCTCGGAGATGTCGCGTACGACCTCTTCGTTCAGGCCTCGACGGGCCGTCGATCCGGCCGCGTCAGAGTCGGCCCAACCGAACTTGTACTTGTCGAGCCCTTCCAGTTCCGGGTGGGCTGCCGTCGTCATAGGGAGGTCCTCCCGGACTCCTCGTCACGGATGTGGTCGATCGATACGCCGTCCGCGCCGTCCGCCGCTCCGGGATCTCCCGCGTCCTCGCCGTCGTCCCCTCCGCAGAGGGAACGGGGGCTGACGTGGGTGGTGCAGATCCCGTCGCCGTGGGCGATGGTCGCCAGCCGCTGGACAGGAGTGCCCAGGAGCCGGCTGAACGCCTCGGTCTCGGCCTCGCACAGCTGCGGGAACTCCGCCGCCACGTGCGCGACCGGGCAGTGGTGCTGGCACAACTCCTCGCCGCCACCGGGCCGTGGGCCCTTGGCGGCGGCGGCCGCGTAGCCGTCACCTGACAGCGCCTCGGCCAGTTTACGGACCCGCTGGTGGGGCGGGGCCTGCTGGACGACGGGCAGGTAGCGGCGCTCGAGATCGGCGATCTGCCGCCGCGCGAACTCCGTCACCGCCCGCTCGCCGGCCGTCTCGGCGAGGAAGCGCAGCGCGCCGCTCGCCAGGTCGTCGTAGGCGTGCACGAAGGCATTGCGCCCGGCGTCGGTGATGGCGAACCACTTGGCCGGCCGCCCCCGCCCGCGCCGCGTCTGCGGCCGGGCCTCCCGGATCTCGATCATGCCCTCCGCCAGGAGGGCGTCCAGATGGCGCCGGATGGCGGCCGGCGTGAGGCCGACCAGATCACCCAGCGCGGAGGCGGTGATGGGACCGTGCTCGAGGACGAGACGGGCCACCCGGGCGCGGGTGTCGCGCTCGGTCACCCCGATCGTCGTCTTCTCGCTCACGTATTTCACAACATCAGTGTGCCGTAATTCCTTCCCGGCCACCAACCGTTCCGGAATGTCATGCCTCACGTAGGTAAGGCTTACCTAAGCTGGGAAGACATCCCGCCGGAGCCGTGTCCGGAACCTGGTCCGGAGAAAGACCGGAACCCCGAGCGCCAGCGCCAGGAGGCCGGGCGCCACCGCGTCCAGGCCGGAACCGTACAGGAGCGCGGAAATGAACAGCAGCGCCGCCATCCCCACCCCGGCATCGCCGGCGAGCCGCGCCTTTTTGATCTTTTCCGCCCCGGCATTTCCCGCTCGGCTCCGCTGCGCTCCCCAGGCCGCCACGGAGAAGAGGTACGGGACGGCCATCGTGAACGAGACGTACAGCAGGATCGCGTCGAAGGCGTTCCCCGAGAGGCCGGCCGCCAGCAGCATCAGCGAGGTCAGGGCGGCGCCGGCCACGATGCCGGTCACGGACGCGCCGCGCCGCGACGTCCGGGCGAAGCCCTCCGGGAACGCGCCGTCCCGGGCGGCCGCGCGGGCCATCTCGGCGGCCGTCATCGTCCAGCCGTTGAGGGCACCGATCCCGGCGACGATCGCGCAGCCGGCGATCACCGCGCCCCAGGGCCCTGCCCCGAACAGCACGCTGAGCGCGGCGGCGAACGGGGCACTGGAGGCGGCCAGCGCGTCATGCGGGACCGTTCCGAAGAGTGCGATGGTGACCAGCAGGTAAAGGGCACCGCAGGCGAGCACGCCGTAGAGGCCGGCACGCCCGGCGTCGCGGACCGGACGGGAGATCCGCCCGGCGGCGACGGCGGCGCTCTCGAGACCCGCGAACACCAGCACGACGAGCCCCGCCGCCGGCCAGATCGCCTGCCAGGCCGAGCCGCCGGAGTCCGAGCCCCCGGTTGAACCGGGGCCGCCCGTGGCGTCGAAGGGACCGAGGCTCGCGCCCGTGACGTTCAGGAAGATCAGCCCGGCCACGCCCACCACCAGCAGCGGCAGGCATTTCAGCACTGCCGTCACCAGCTGGAATCGCCCGGCATTGCGGAATCCGGTCACGTTGATCAGTGCGGCGATCCAGATCCCGGCCAGCGCGATCGCGATCCTGGCTGCCGTGCCGTCCCGCCCGAGGAGACCGTCCCAGCCGAGGAAGTAGTTCACGTAACCGGCCCAGGCCATCGCGATCCCGGCGGCGACGCCCCAGGCGGTGAGCCAGAACGACCAGGCCACCAGGAAGGCGGGGAACGCGCCGAACGCGTCCCGGGTGTAGGCGTACGGGCCGCCGGGCGACGGGCCGCGGCCGTTCAGCCGCCGGAACACCAGGGCCAGCGCGACGGCGCCGAGCCAGGCGGCCGCCAGTGCCCAGATGCCGGCGGTGCCGACACCCGCGAGCGAGGCGGGCAGCAGGAAGATCCCGGTTCCGACGATGTTGCCGGCGACCAGCGCGGTCGCCGAGGCGAGCCCGAGCGTGCCGGTGGCGTCCGGCCGGCGGGCCGCCGGCGCGGGCTCTCCCATTCGGTCCCCCACCAGGCGAGAAGGCACATGCGTCACCGGCCGTACGCGAGTGACAGGCTGGGGCTACCCGGGGCCTACTTGGTGAAACGCCATCGGGCGGCGGCGGTCAGGGCTGGAGGCGGGCGTTGGGGCCGTCCGGCCGTACGTGGGCGGTGTCGGCGCTGTTCATGGCGACCAGGGACGAGCCCACGACGCCGGCGATCAGGACGATGCCCACCAGCAGGAGGGGCACCAGGGCGCGGGCTGACCGCAGGCTCCACAGCAGGTCGCGGAACGTGGGAACGCGCCGCGGGCGGCGGGGCGTACCGGCGCCGCGCCTGCTCCCCCCGTACGTCATCAGGCGCCGGACGTAGTCGGGATCCTCCTGTGCGGTCTCCCGGGCGATCTCGTTCAGCATCCAGATCTCGTTCGCCGACAGCGGCATCTCATCCCCCCAAGCATGGGCCGAGCGACAGAAAGAAGAAGTCGCACACGCCGGCGGCACCGGGCGGTACGACTCCGTTTCAAACATTGGTTTATGCGCTTTTGTGCCTTGTGTCCAAATTCTTGACCCATTCCTTACCGTGACCTGGATCACTGCAGGTCAGCGGCGCCCGCGCCGTACACCCCGGGAACGGCCGTCCCCGGGGAGAAGGCGTCCCGGCGCGGACCTAAACTCGGAGCCATGGCAGCAGCACCCCCGGGAGACAGCGCGGTCGAGCTGGCGGACCTGGTCAAGCGTTACGGCACCACGACCGCCGCGGACGGGCTCTCCTTCCGCGCCGCCCGGGGCGCCGTCACCGCGCTGCTCGGGCCCAACGGCGCGGGCAAGACCACCACGATCGAGATCTGCGAGGGCTTCCGCCGCGCCGACGCCGGAACGGTTCGGGTGCTCGGCCTCGACCCGATCGCGGACGCCAGGGCGCTCAAGCCGAGGGTGGGCGTGATGCCGCAGTCGGGCGGTGTGCCCGGTACGGCGCGCGCCGGAGAGTTCCTCCGGCTGGTCGCCTCGTTCCACACGGCTCCACTCGATCCCGCCGCGCTGCTCGCACGGCTCGGCCTCACCGAGCACGCGCGCACCCCGTACCGGCGCCTGTCGGGGGGCCAGCAGCAGCGGCTCTCGCTCGCGGTCGCCCTGGTGGGACGGCCCGAGCTGGTCTTCCTGGACGAGCCCACCACCGGCCTCGACCCCCAGGCCAGGCACTCCACCTGGGAGCTGATCGAGGAACTGCGCACCGCCGGAGCGGCGGTCGTGCTCACCACCCACTACATGGAGGAGGCCGAACGCTTGGCCGACCATGTCGTCATCGTCGACCACGGCGCGGTCGTGGCCGAGGGCAGCCCGGCCGAGCTCACCGGCGCCGAGCGCCAGCTGCGCTTCCGGGCACGGCCCGGCCTCGGGCTGGAGGAGCTGCTGACCGCGCTCCCCGCGGGCAGCGCCGCCAAGGAGTCGCCGGCGGGGCACTACCTCGTCGAGGGGGACGTCCGTCCCGAACTGCTCGCCACCGTCACCGCCTGGTGCGCCTCGCACGGCGTCATGGCCGAGGAGCTCCGGATCGAACGCCGCACGCTGGAGGACGTCTTCCTGGAGCTGACCGGTAAGGAGCTGCGCGCATGACCGAGCGGAGCGAGGGCATGCGCGCAGGTTGTTCCGGGGGGTGTGGGGGGTCGTCCCCCCACAAGGAGGCAGCATGACCGCGCTCGATCTCACGCCGGCGCCCGGCGCGGTCTCGCCGATCCGGATGGTCCTGTCGCAGGCCTCGTACGAGCTGCGCGCCACGCTGCGCAACGGCGAGCAGCTGCTCCTCACGCTGATCATCCCGGTGGTCCTGCTGGCGCTGTTCGGCGGGACGTCGCTGCTCGACCTCGGCCCGGGGTCGCGGGTGGACTTCCTCACGCCCGGCATCCTGGCGCTGGCGGTGATGTCGACCGCGTTCACCGGCCAGGCCATCGGCACCGGCTTCGAGCGCCGCTACGGCGTGCTCAAGCGGCTGGGCGCCACCCCGCTGTCGCGGTCCGGGCTGATCATCGGCAAGACCCTGGCCGTGCTGGCGGTCGAGGCGCTGCAGGCCGTGGTGATCTGCGCGGTCGCGCTGGCCATGGGCTGGCGCCCGGACGGCGACCCGCTGTCGGTGCTGGCGCTGATCCTGTTGGGCACGGCCGCGTTCAGCGGCTTCGGCCTGCTCATGGCCGGGACGCTGCGCGCGGAGGCGACGCTGGCCGCCGCCAATCTGGTGTACGTGCTGCTGCTCGCGGTCGGCGGTGTGGTCTTCCCGCTGGAACGGTTCCCGTCCGGGGTCGCGTCCGCGCTGGAACTGCTGCCCATCTCGGCGCTCGCCGAGGGGCTGCGTCAGGTCCTGCAGGACGGCGCCGCGTTCCCCGGCGGACCATTGCTGGTCCTGGCCGTCTGGGCGGTCGCCGGGCTCGCCCTCGCCGCCCGGTTCTTCCGGTGGGAGTGATCGATGGCGCTCGCTGAGGCCCCCGGCTCCTACGGCGGTACGGGCGGTTTCGCGGCACGGCTGAACGCGCTGTCGCTCGGCGCCGTGCCGCCGCCCGCCCTGATCCTGCTGGGCATCCTGTCGCTGCAGATCGGCGCCGGGATGGCCAAGCACATGTTCGACAAGATGCCGCCCAGCGCGATGGTGCTGATGCGGCTGCTCACCTCGGCCGTCGTGCTGGGTTTCCTGGCCCGCAAGGCGCTGCGCGGGGTACTGCGCGACCACTCCCGCAAGAGCCTGCTGGTCGCCACCGGCTTCGGGCTGTCGCTGGCGCTGATGAACTTCTCCATCTACCAGTCGTTCGCCCGGATCCCGCTGGGCATGGCGGTGACGATCGAGTTCCTGGGGCCGCTGCTGATCTCGATCGTGGCCTCCCGGCGCCCCCGCGACCTGCTGTGGGCGCTGCTGGCGGGCGCGGGCGTGGTGATGCTGGCGCGCGGCGGTGGTGAGGTCGATCCCGTCGGCATCGGCTTCGCCCTGCTGGCCGGGGCCTGCTGGGCCGCGTACATCCTGTTCAGCGCCTCGACCGGGCAGCGCTTCTCGGGCTCCACCGGCCTGGCCGTGGCCAGCATCGTCGGGACGTTCGCAATCCTGCCGATGGGCGTGCACGCCGGCGGCGCCGCGCTGCTCGACCCGCAACTGCTGGCGCTGGGCATCGGCGTGGGCGTGCTGTCCTCGGTGATCCCGTACTCGCTGGAGCTGGAGGCGCTGCGCCGGATGCCCGCCCGGGTGTTCGGGATCCTGATGAGCCTGGAGCCCGCCGTGGCCGCCATGGTCGGCGTCGTGGTGCTGGGCGAGATCCTGACCGGCCGCCAGTGGGCGGCGATCGTCTGCGTCATGATCGCCTGCGCCGGCGCCACCCTCGGCTCGCAGCGGCCGGCGGCTCCCGCACCCGACTGACCCGGCCCCCGGCCGGGCCCCGGCGCCGCGTTGTGCGGAGGGCGCGCCGGCGTGGAAGGATCGGGAACGACGGAGTCCGCGGACGCTGAAAGGGGTCACCGTGACCGGCTGGGCAGATGATCAGGGACTGCCGCCCGAGTACTTCGATACGGGAACGGCGTCGTTCGTCGACTTCCTGCGCGCCCACTCCCCCGAGATGCTCCCGGTCAACCGGGTCCCGGAGGGGGACGCCGCACCGCTCGAGCTGCCGCACGGGACGACCATCCTGGCGCTGACGTTCCCGGGCGGCGTCATGATGGCCGGCGACCGCCGCGCCACCCGCGGCCACCAGATCGCCTACCGCGAGCTGGAGAAGGTCCAGCGCGCCGACGACCACTCGGTGGTGGCCTTCGCCGGTACCGTCGGCCTGGCCCTGGAGATGGTCCGGCTCTTCCAGGTCGAGCTCGAGCACTACGAGAAGATGGAGACCGTACCGCTGTCGCTGCCGGGCAAGGCCCGCCGGCTCGGTGCCGTGATCCAGGCCAACCTCGCCCAGGCGCTGCAGGGCCTGGCCGTCGTCCCGCTGTTCGCCGGGTACGAGCCGGGCTCCGGCGAGGGGAAGATCTACACCTACGACATCACCGGCTCCCCGCAGGAGGCGCGCGACTTCCACGCCGACGGCTCGGGCTCCCCGTACGCCCTCGGCGCCCTGAAGAAGCTCTACCGCCGCGACCTGTCGCTGGAGGACGCCGCCACGGTCTGCGTCCAGGCCCTGTACGACGCGGCCGACGACGACTCGGCCACCGGCGGGCCCGACCGCTCCCGGCGGCTGTACCCGGTGGTGTCGGTGGTCACCGACGACGGTTACCGGCGGCTGCCCGAGGCGCAGGTCGCGGGCATCGCCGAGGCCGTGATCGAGGGCCGCCACGCCAGCCCCGGCGGTCCGATCGCGCCGCTCCGCTGACCTGCCGCCCGGCCCGGGCCGACCCCGTCGCCGGTCGCGGCGGGCCGGCTCCGGGCCCTCGGTCGGCTGTCGTACCCGCGGCCTAGACTCGCCGTATGGCACGGGCGAACGACGAGGCCGCGGCACTCGTCCAGGAACTTGCGGATCTGCTGTCGATCACGGGCGGCGACGCGTTCAAGATCAGGGCGTACGAGAAGGCGGCCCGCGCCGTCGCGGGGCATCCCGACGACATCGCGGAGATGGACCTGGCCGGGCTGCGGGCGATCCCCACCGTCGGCGACGCGATCGCCAAGAAGCTGCTCGACTACAACACCAGCGGCACCATCCGGCAGGTCGAGGAGCTGCGCGCCCAGATCCCCGCCGGGGTCCGGGCCCTGACCTCGATCCCCACCCTCGGCCCCAAGAAGGCCCTCACGCTCTATGAGGAGCTGGGCATCTCCTCGGTCACCGAGCTGGCCGGCGCCATCGGCGAGGGCCGGCTGAAGGGCCTCAAGGGCTTCGGCGCCAAGACCGAGCAGAACATCCTGCACGGCATCGAGCTGATGGAGCAGTCGGGCGAGCGGGTTTTGCTCGACGCGGCGTCCGACCTCGCCGAGGAGATCGTCGCCGCACTGTCGGCGGTCACCGGCTGCGAGCGCTGCACGTACGCGGGCTCGCTGCGCCGGATGCGCGAGACGATCGGCGACATCGACGTCCTCGTCGCCGCCACCGAGCCCCGCCCGATCATGGACGCCTTCACCGCCCTGCCGTTCGTGGCCGAGGTGATCGCCAGCGGCGACAAGAAGACCTCGATCCGTACGGCCAAGAGCCTCCAGGTCGACCTGCGCGTCGTCCCGCCCGAGTCGTGGGGCGCCGCGCTGCAGTACTTCACCGGCTCGCAGGCCCACAACATCCGTACCCGCGAGATCGCCGTCCGGGCGGGCCTGAAGCTGTCGGAGTACGGCCTGTTCGACGCCGAATCGGGCGCGCTGATCGTCTCCGAGACCGAGGAGGAGGTCTACGCCCGGCTCGGCCTGCCGTGGATCCCGCCGGTGCTGCGCGAGGACCAGGGCGAGATCGAGGCCGCGCTCAAGGGTGCCCTCCCCCGCCTGGTCACCGTCGAGGACCTCCGGGGCGACCTGCACTCGCACACCGACCTCACCGACGGCATCGCCACCCTCGAGGAGATGGTCGCCGCCGCCGAGGCCCGCGGCCTCGACTACTACGCGATCACCGACCACGCGCCCAACCTGTTCATGCAGCGGATGACCGACGAGAAGATGCTCGCCCAGCGCGAGCAGGTCCGCGCGCTGCAGAAGGAGCACCCCGGCCTCACCCTGCTGCACGGCACCGAGCTCAACATCGACCCCGACGGCGGTGTCGACTGGGACGCCGAGTTCCTCTCGGGCTTCGACGTCTGCGTGGCCTCGATCCACTCGCACTTCACCCAGGACCAGGCCGCGATGACCCGCCGCCTGGTCCGCGCCTGCGAGAACCCGCACGTCCACGTCATCGGCCACCCCACCGCCCGTTCCATCGGCCGGCGCCGCCCCGTGGACGCCGACTGGGACGAGGTCTTCCGTACCGCCGCCCGCACCGGCACCGCGATGGAGATCGACTCGTTCCCCGACCGCCTCGACCTGCCCGCCGACCTGATCCGCCGGGCCCTGCACCACGGCGTCAAGTTCTCCGTCGACACCGACGCCCACTCCCTGGGCCACCACCGCAACATCCGCTACGGCGTCGGCACCGCCCAGCGCGGCTGGCTGACCCCCGACGACGTCATCAACACCTGGCCCCTGGACCGCCTCCGCGCCTTCCTCAAGAAGCGCTGAACGGCCTCAGGAAGCGCTGAACGGCTCACCTCGCATCGCGGCCCGGCAGGCACCGAGCAGGTCGCGATCGGCCACCGACTTCAGCACGTATCCGGACGCCCCGGCCTCGAACGACTCCACCCGGTACTGCTCGCTGTCGTACATCGACAGCATCAGGACCCGTACGTCCGGGGCGCTCCGGGCGATCTCCCGCGCCGCCTCGATACCGGTCATCCCCGGCATCGCGATGTCCAGCACCGCCAGATCGATCCCGGCGCCGGCGCAGGCCCGGACGGCCTCGGCCCCGTCCGCCGCCTCGGCGACCACCGCCAGATCCGGCTCCGCGTCCAGCAGCAGCCGCAGCCCGCGACGGACCAGCGCGTGATCGTCGGCCAGCAGGATCCGTGTTCGCACCGTCGTACCTCCGCCGACGAGCCTATGCGTGACGGGGCCCCGTCATGGGCTCTGATCTGCGGCTACATGGTGCCTCAGCCGAATATGGGTGCCACTCCCGATACATCCGGGCGCCAAGCCGATCATTCGCGCGGCATCCGCCGACGGCCGGGCTCGCGGGCCCGGGCCGGCGGGGCTCAGACGGGCTGGGGCTCGCGGGAAGTGTCCGTCTCGGCCGGGGTGTGCACGGGGACGGGACCGCGCTCGCGGGTGGCGAAGACCACGCGGAGGGTGGCGATCCACATGACGGCGGCGACGAGCATGTGCAGGACGACCAGGGTCCCGGGGACGCCGTTGAAGTACTGCACGTACCCGATGAGGCCCTGGACCAGCTCGACGGCGAAGAGGAACAGCAGGCGGCGCCGGAACAGCGCCGGTGCCTTGGTACGGTACGCGGCGGCCAGGAGGACGACCGTCAGGGCGACGGTGACCCAGGCCAGCAGGCTGTGGACGCGGGTGACGTCCTCGATGTTGAAGCCGTAGCGGCGGGACTCGGTGTCGCCGGAGTGCGGGCCGGTGCCGGTGACGACCGTCCCCGCGACCAGGACGACGGCCGTGGCCGCGCACAGGGCGAGGCTGAGGCCGCGCAGGACCGGGCCGGTCAGCCTGCGCGGCGGGTCGTCGCCCTCGCCGGCGCGCATCCACAGGGCCACGCAGAAGATCAGCAGGGCCGGCGAGACCAGGAAGTGCAGGGACACCGAGGTGGGGTGGAGCTCGGTGAGCACCACGATGCCGCCGATGATCGCCTGGGCGAACACGCTGGCGGGCTGCGCGGCGGCCAGCAGCACGAGGCTGCGGCGCCGCGGGCGCAGCCGCAGGGCGGCGACGAACACCAGCACGCCCACGGCCAGGACGAGGAACGTGAGCATCCGGTTCCCGAACTCGATCGCCATGTTCATGGCGGGATGCTCGGGGCTGTGGACCGGGACGAGGCTGTCCCCCGTGCACTTGGGCCACGTGGGGCAGCCCAGGCCGGACTCGGTGACGCGGACGGCGCCGCCGGTGCCGATGATGCCCGCGTTGCCGAGCACGCCGAGCAGCGCCAGCAGCCGCAGCGACGCGGGCGTGGGACGCCAGACGGAGTCACGCACGCGGATCAGGGGATTTCTGTCAGCCACGGCATCAATCGTATGGGCGGGCCCCGGTGATCCCGACCCGGCCCCCGCTCAGTGGCGCGGCGGCGGCATGAAGCCGGAGGGACCCTGCGGAGCCCAGGGTGGCGGGACCCGGGGCGGCGTGCGCAGGAACGCCTGCCGGGCGATGCCCATCAGGCCCAGCAGCGCCTCCCTGCGGGTCTCGAACCAGCGGGGATCGGCGACGCCGCGTTCGGCGCGGGTGTGCAGCAGGGCCAGCTCCGTGGCGGCGAGCTGGTAGTCGCCCATGGCGCGGGCCGCGCCGGGACCGCCCGACAGCCGGGCCCAGCGGCGGGCGGCGCGGCGCGCGTGCATGCCGCGCAGCATCTGGATGTCGGCGGGGGTCACCAGGCCGGTCGAGGCGTACATCGGCAGGTACGTCTCGATCCGCCGGACGACGGAGCGGCGCTCCAGGAAGACCATGATGATCAGCACGATCAGGATGGCGAAGTCCAGCACGTACACGACCGCGAGCCCGCCCAGCCCGAACGTGGTGGCGCCGTTCCACAGCCCGTGCAGCACCATCGCCGCCAGCAGGCCGGCGACGGGCATCACGAACCGCAGGTGCCGGCGGGTGGCGGCCCAGGCCACGCCGAGGCCGGTCATCGAGGTGAACAGCGGGTGGCTCAGCGGCGCGACGACGCCGCGCAGGATGAAGACGGCCTGCAGACCCTGCGTGCCGCCCTCCTCGTAGGCGCGCATGTAGTACGTGACGTTCTCCATCATGGCGAAGCCGAAGCCCACCATGGCGGCGTAGATGATCCCGTCGACGAAGCCGTCGATCTCGTTGCGGCGGAACCACAGGATGCCGAACAGCACCGCGCCCTTGAGCGGTTCCTCGACGAGCGGGGCACCGAACGTGGCGCTGACGAAGTGGGCCTTGTCCTCACCGAAGGCGGGCACCGTGACGTACAGCATCCCGAGGGTGTTGAAGACCAGCGCGCCGAGGATGGCCACGCCGGCGCCCCACATGAAGGTGAACAGCAGCAGCCGGGGCGGCTCGGGCTCCATCCGGTCCAGCGCCAGCACCAGCGCGATCAGCAGCGGGATCGGCAGGATGGCCAGCAGCAGGCCCACCCAGAAGCCGGCGCCGCCGCCGAACAGCAGGTCCACGCCCAGGGCCAGCAGCGCGCACGCCGACGTGATCACGAGCCCGATGATCAGTGCGATGGGCGGGCGGCCGGGAACGCGCCCTTCGAGCACCGCCTTCGGATCCACACGCGCCATCCGGCGAGCGTAACCGGCCCGGGGACGTTCCGCTAAGGCTCAGGGGCCCGGCGGCGTGGCCGCCGGGCCCCTGGCACTGCTTCCGGGCGCGCGTCCGTCCCGGACGCGCGTCCGTCTAGGTGAAGAGCGGGTCGAGCGCCACCGCGGTGAACAGCAGCGCGAGATAGACGTTGGAGAGGTGGAAGAACCGCATCGGCCGCAGGTGGACGCCGGTCAGCCCGCGCATCGAGTCGCGGAGCAGGCGGTGCCCCTCCAGCAGGAACACGGCGCCGAGCACGACCGCGAGCGCCCCGTACACCAGGCTCATCCCGGCCACCGGCCACAGGACCAGCGAGCAGGCCACGGTCGCCCAGGTGTAGATCAGGCTCTCCACGATCACCCGGCGCTCGGTGGCCACCACCGGGAGCATCGGGACGTTGGCGATCGCGTAGTCCTCGCGGTAGCGCATGGCCAGCGTCCAGGTGTGCGGCGGCGTCCACAGGAACACCACGCCGAACAGGACGAACGGCGTCCAGGCCAGGCTGCCGGTGATCGCGGTCCAGCCGATCAGGACGGGCATGCAGCCGGCGATGCCGCCCCACACGACGTTCTGCGAGGTCCGCCGCTTGAGCAGCAGCGAGTAGACGAAGATGTAGAACAGGATCGCGAACAGCGACATCGAGGCGGCCAGCAGGTTGACCGTGAGGCCGAACCCGACCGTGGAGGCCGTGGCCAGCACCACGCCGAAGACCAGCGCCTCGGTGGGCGTCACCTGGTCCCGGGCCAGCGGGCGGCGGCGGGTCCGGCGCATCTTGGCGTCGATGTCGCGGTCGATGTAGCAGTTGATGGCGTTCGCGGCGCCGGCCGACAGGGTCCCGAAGGCCAGCGTGGCCAGCGCGGTACCGAGCGGCGGCACTCCCCCGGCCGCCAGGAACATCACCGGCAGCGTCGTGATCAGGAGCAGTTCGATCACGCGCGGCTTGGTCAGCGCCACGTAGGCGCGGACGAGCCCGGCGAGCGGCCGCCGGGCGGCAGGCCGCTCCGGTCCCGGGGGGGGCGGCGGCGGTACCGCCGGCACCGCGTCGTCGAGCTCGATGGCGAGCTTGTTGCTGAGCACCGTCACAATCGGGTCCACGTCCAACTAGGCATGAGAAATCACGTCCACCTCGGCGGTGCCCCCGCGCGATTTGGCCGCGCCTCGGATCGGCGTAACTGCTGCGGCCACTAGGTGTCGAACCGCGGCTTCACTGTAGTCCGCCCCCTCCCGAGGTCACGCACCGGGGCACCGGGACGCGCCGCGCCCCGGCCGGGACGCGCCGGCGGGTGGGCGCCGGTTCCCCCGGCGGTTCACCCGGGCGGGGGGTTAGCCGCGAAATCGTTCGGGCAAGGGTCGACAAGGGCCGGTGAAGGCCCAGGGCAGAGCGCGGCGATCGGCTCGTCGGTCGATGGAGGCGCGCGCCTCGTTCGATAGGGTCGGGAAGGGCAGGTCATGATCTTCACCGGGCCGCGCATCGCGCCCGGCACGGGGCGATCGGGGACGACCGCGCGGACGGGCGACCGTACGTGCGGCTGAACCGCGACCTGACCCGCGTACGTAGCTGAACGGTACGTGGCTCGAACGGTACGTAGCCGGAACACATGCGGTTCGAAGGATCCGGCCGAACACGTGGCCGGACGCACTGAACCGGCTGGACACAATGACGAGAATGCGATTCCGAGGATTCGGTCCGAGAGGAGCCTGGCGTCCGTGAGTGGGGACATCAGCACGTTTGAATGGTCCGATCTGGACCGGCGGGCGGTGGACGTTGTCCGCGCCCTCGCCATGGACTCGGTGGAGGAGGCCGGCTCGGGGCACCCCGGTACGGCGATGAGCCTGGCGCCCGCCGCCTACCTGCTCTTCCAGCGCTTCCTGCGGCATGACCCGACCGACCCGTCCTGGGCCGGCCGCGACCGGTTCGTGCTGTCCTGCGGGCACTCGAGCCTGACGCTCTACATCCAGTTGTACCTGTCGGGTTACCCGCTGACGCTGGACGACCTCAAGTCGCTGCGCAAGTGGGGCAGCCTCACCCCGGGTCACCCCGAGCACGGGCACACCGCGGGTGTGGAGACCACGACGGGGCCGCTGGGGCAGGGCGTCGCCAACGCCGTGGGCATGGCGATGGCGGCCCGCCGCGAGCGCGGCCTGTTCGACCCGGACGCG
This sequence comes from Actinomadura sp. 9N407, assembly GCF_044326315.1. Classification (NCBI taxonomy): domain Bacteria; kingdom Bacillati; phylum Actinomycetota; class Actinomycetes; order Streptosporangiales; family Thermomonosporaceae; genus Actinomadura; species Actinomadura sp. 9N407. The sequence continues at coordinate 112,707 of NZ_JBIRAW010000016.1, forward strand.
GCGCCGGGCGAGTCCCCCTTCGACCACACCATCTGGTCGTTCTGCTCCGACGGCGACATCGAAGAGGGCATCAGCCACGAGGCGAGTTCGCTGGCCGGGCACCAGAAGCTGGGCAACCTGGTGCTGCTGTACGACGACAACCACATCTCGATCGAGGACGACACCGCGATCGCGCTGTCGGAGGACGTGCGCGCCCGCTACGCCGCCTACGGCTGGGACGTGCACGAGGTCGACTGGACGGTGAACGGCGACTACGAGGAGAACGTGGGGGCGCTGGCCGCCGCGTTCGAGGCGGCCAAGGCCGACACCGAGCGGCCCTCGTTCATCGCGCTGCGCACGATCATCGGCTGGCCGGCGCCGAACAAGAAGAACACCGGCAAGATCCACGGCTCGGCGCTGGGCGCCGACGAGGTGGCGGCCACCAAGAAGGTGCTGGGCATGGACCCGGCCACGTCGTTCGACGTGGCCGAGGACGTCCTGGCGCACGCCCGCGACGTGGCCGACCGCGGCCGGGCGCTGCACGCGGACTGGGAGAAGACGTTCCGCGCGTGGCGCGAGGCCAACGCCGAGCGCGCCGCCGAGTTCGACCGGATCTCCGCGCGCCGGCTGCCCGACGGCTGGGCCGGGGCGCTGCCGGAGTTCGAGGCGGGCAAGGAGGTCGCGACCCGCGCCGCGTCCGGGCAGGTCCTGGGCGCGCTGGCGGGCGTGCTGCCGGAGCTGTGGGGCGGCTCGGCCGACCTGGCCGAGAGCAACAACACCACGATGAAGGGCGAGCCGTCCTTCGTCCCCGAGGAGTTCCAGACCAAGGAGTTCCCTGGGCACCGGTACGGCCGCACGCTGCACTTCGGCGTCCGCGAGCACGCGATGGGCGCGATCTGCAACGGCATCGCGCTGCACGGCGGCACCCGCCCGTACGGCGGCACCTTCCTGATCTTCAGCGACTACATGCGGCCCGCGGTGCGGCTGGCGGCGCTGATGAAGCTGCCGGTGACGTACGTGTGGACGCACGACTCCATCGGCCTGGGCGAGGACGGCCCGACGCACCAACCGGTCGAGCAGCTGTGGTCGCTGCGCGCGATCCCGGGCCTGGACGTGGTCCGGCCGGCCGACGCCAACGAGACGGCGGTGGCCTGGCGCACGATCCTGGAGAACAACGACCGTCCGGCGGGGATCGCCCTCACCCGGCAGAAGCTGCCGACCCTGGCCCGCGGCGACGGGCTGGCCCCGGCCGAGTGCGCCGCCAAGGGCGGGTACGTGCTCGCCGACGCCGGCAACGGCCGTCCCGATGTGATCCTGATCGCCACCGGCAGCGAGGTGTCGCTGGCCCTGGAGGCCCGCGACACGCTGGAGGCCGAGGGCACCCCCACCCGGGTCGTGTCGATGCCGTGCGTGGAGTGGTTCGACGCGCAGGACGACGCGTACCGGCAGCAGGTCCTGCCGCCGTCGGTCCGCGCGCGCGTGTCGGTGGAGGCCGGCATCGCGCTGGGCTGGCGCGGGTACGTCGGTGACGCCGGCGAGTCGGTGAGCCTGGAGCACTTCGGCGCGTCAGCCGACTACAAGACCCTGTTCCAGCAGTTCGGCCTCACCGCCGAACGGGTCGTGGCCGCCGCTCACGCCAGCCTCATCAAGGCCGGGGTGCACGGCGCCGGACGCGGCGAGACCACCGGCAACTGAACGGCCGGCGCTGACCGCACCTTCGGCGCCGGCCGGAAGGCCGGCGCCGAACCGTCCGCGGCCGTCCCCCCGCTAACTCGACCCCCTGCCAACTCGACGAGGAGAAACGCGATGACAGAGAACCTGAAGAAGCTCTCCGACGAGGGCGTGTCGATCTGGCTCGACGACATCAGCCGGGAACGGCTGCGGACGGGCAACCTGGAGCAGCTGGTCAAGGAGCGGTACGTGGTGGGGGTCACCTCCAATCCCACGATCTTCGCCAAGGCGCTCAGCAAGGGCACGGCCTACGACGACCAGGTCCGCGACCTGGCCGTGCGCGGCGTGGACGTCGAGGAGGCGTCCCGCGCGATCACCACGTACGACATCCGCTGGGGCTGCGACGTGCTGCGGCCGGTCTACGACCGGACCGACGGGCTGGACGGCCGGGTGTCGATCGAGGTGGACCCGCGGCTGGCCCGTGACGGCGAGCGGACCTCGGCCGAGGCGCGCGCCCTGTGGTGGCTGGTGGACCGGCCCAACCTGTTCATCAAGATCCCGGCGACCGAGGCGGGGCTGCCGGCGATCAGCCAGGCGCTGTCGGAGGGGATCAGCGTGAACGTGACGCTGATCTTCTCGCTGGAGCGGTACGGCCAGGTCATCGACGCGTTCTTCGAGGGCCTGGAGCGGGCCCGCGACAACGGCGTCGACCTCACCAAGATCGCCTCGGTGGCCTCGTTCTTCGTCAGCCGGGTCGACACCGAGATCGACAAGCGGCTGGACAAGCTGGGCTCGGACGAGGCCAAGGGCCTGAAGTCCAAGGCGGGCGTGGCCAACGCCCGGCTCGCCTACGCGCTGTACGAGGAGAAGTTCGGTACCGAGCGCTGGACCTCGCTCAAGAACGCCGGCGCCCGGCCGCAGCGCCCGCTGTGGGCGTCCACCGGCGTGAAGGACCCCAACCTGCCCGACACGCTCTACGTCGACCAGCTGGTCGCGCCCGGCACCGTCAACACGATGCCGGAGGCGACGCTGGACGCCTCGGCCGACCACGCCGAGGTGTCCGGTGACACCGTTCGGGCCTTCTACGACGAGGCCCGCGCGCATATGGACGCGCTCAAGGAGGCCGGCGTCGACTACGACGACGTGGTCCGGGTGCTCGAGGACGAGGGCGTCGAGAAGTTCGAGACCTCGTGGAACGAGCTGCTCGGCACCATCGCCGACGAGCTGCGCGACAAGGGCGGCGCATGACCTCGGTGGTGACCGCCGGCGGGGCGTCGGTCACCCTTCGCGGCGGCGCCGTCGGCGAGAGCGAGACCGTTCTGGAACGGCTCGTGTCCGACGGCGTCCCCGGTCGGCTGGCCTCGGGCGCGCCGGGCCTGTGGGGACCGGACGCGGCGCCGTCGGCCGCGCGCGGCCTGGGCTGGCTGGACCTGCCCGAGCGCTCCCGCCCGCTGCTGGGCCAGCTGGCCGAGGTGGCGGGCGAGGCGCGCGGCGCCGGGCTCGACCGGGTCGTGCTGGCGGGCATCGGCGGCTCGGCGCTGGCCGCCGAGGTCGTCACCCGGACCGCGGGGGTGGAGCTGACCATCCTGGACGGCACCGACCCGCACCAGGTCCGGGCCGCGCTGGAGGACGAGCGGCTGGCCCGCACGCTCGTGGTGATCTCGAGTCTCAGCGGCACGACGGTGGAGACCGACGCGCACCGGCGGATCTTCGAGGCGGCGTTCGCCGGGGCCGGGATCACCGGTGCCGAGCTGGGCCGCCGCTTCGCCGTGGTGACCACGCCCGGCTCGCCGCTGGAGGCGCTCGCGCTGGAGGCCGGGCACCGGCTGGTGCTCGCCGATTCCGACGTCGGCGGACGGTACGGCGCCCTGGGCGCGCCCGGCCTGGTGCCGAGCGCGCTCGCGGGCGCGGACGTGGCCCGGCTGCTGGAGGAGGCGGCGGCGTTGGCGCCGGCACTGCGGCAGCCCTACGACAATCCGGCGCTGGCGCTGGGCGCCGCGCTCGGCGCCGCGGCGCTGGCCGGCCGCGGCAAGGTCGTGATCGCCGACCACGGCTCGGGCCTGGCCGGCTTCGGCGACTGGGCCGAGCATCTGCTCGCCGAGTCGACGGGCAAGGACGGCAAGGGCCTGCTCCCGGTCGTGGTGGAGAGCGTGGACGCGCCCGGCTTCGCGGCGACCGGCGACGTGTGCCGGGTCCTGCTGGGCAGCCGGGCCGACGCGCCGGGCCCCGGCCGCGACGCGGGGGTGAGCGTGGCGGGCCCGCTCGGCGCGCAGTTCCTGCTGTGGGAGTACGCGACGGCGGTGACGGGCCGCGTCATCGGGGTCAACCCGTTCGACGAGCCCGACGTGCAGGCGTCCAAGGACGACACCGCGGGGCTGCTGCGGTCCGAGGACGGCGCCGGGCCCACGGTGGTCAACCGGCCGCCCGCGCTCGTATCGGACTCCGTGGAGGTCCACGATCCCGGGGAGCTGCTCAAGGGCGCCCGCGATCTCACCTCCGCGCTGGAGGCGCTGCTGGAGGCCGTCCCGGCGCGCGGTTACCTGGCGGTGATGGCGTTCCTGGACCGCTGGGGCGATCCCGACGCGGGCGGGCTGCGCTCCCTGCTGGCCGATCGCGGCGCGGCGGTGCGCAAGAGTCCGGTCCCGGTCACCTTCGGGTGGGCGCCGCGCTGCCTGCACTCCACCGGCCAGTACCACAAAGGCGGTCCGCAGAACGGCGTGTTCCTGCAGATCACCGGCGAGGTCAGCGGCGATGTCCCGGTGCCGGGCCGGCCGTACACGCTCGGGGAACTGCAGCTCGCGCAGGCGTTCGGCGACCAGCGGACGCTGCGCTCGCGCGGGCGGCCGGTCGTCCGGCTGCACCTGCGCGATCGCGTCGACGGCCTCGCACAGCTCACCAAGGCGCTCACGTCCTGAGCGCCACGGACACGCGATATCTCACGTTCCGGAACCAGAAGATCGCGCAGAAGGTCGCGGACGCCGGTTGAATCCTGGAACGATAGGGAGCCGGGAGGAACGGTGTCCGGATTCGACGTACTGACGCGCGGCGACGTGCTCGACGCGGCGCTGCAGGCACGCGACTATCTCGTGAGCTGCGGCGTGCCGAGCGCGCTCGCCGCCAAGGACCCGCGGCTGTGGGGCCGGCGGACGGTGGACCACAGCCGGCTGGGCTGGCTGGATCTGCCGTACGCCTCCCGCGGGCTGCTCGACCAGATCGAGGGACTGATCGCGGAGGTCCGCTACTCCGGCCTCGATCACATCGTGCTGATCGGGCTGGGCGCGGAGAGCACGGCCGCCGAGGCGATCATGGCGGCGCAGCCGCCCGGGGCTGGCCTGGGTGAGCTGACCGTCCTCGACGGCGGCGACACCGCCGCGCTGGGCTTCGCGCTGCAGCGGCTCGACCGCACGCTCGTGGTGCTGTCCAGCAAGTCGGGGGTCTCCCTGGAGGGCGACGCCTACCGCCGGATCTTCTCCGAGGCGTTCCGCCGGCACGGGCTGTCCGAGCGGGAGATCGCCGGGCGGTTCCTGGTGATCACCGACCACGGCAGCCCGCTGCACGACTACGCCCGGCAGAGCGGCTTCCGGATCGGCCTCACCGATCCGTACCTGCCCGGCCACTACAGCGCGCTGTCGGCGTACGGGCTGGTCCCCTCGGTGCTGGCGGGCGCGGACGCGATCGGGCTGCTGGAGGAGGCGGCGACGCTGTCGCCGTCGCTGGGCAAGGACGACGACAACCCCGGACTGCTGCTGGGCGCCGTCCTCGGCGGCTGCGCGCAGCAGGGCACCGAAGGCGTCGCCCGCGACAAGCTGGTGCTGCGCGAGCCGGGCGGCCCGGGGCCGATGTCCTCGTGGGTCTCGCACCTGCTGTCGGTCGGTACCGGCAAGCGCGGCCGCGGCGTGCTGGTGTTCGAGCCGCCTGGCACCCCCGACGGGAGCGTCGGCGACGCGCACGAGATCGCGATCAACCCGCGCGACGCGCAGACCGACGCCGACACCTCGCTGTGGGCGCCGCTGGGCGCGCAGTTCCTGATGTGGGAGTACGCGACGGCCGTGACCGGATGGCTGCTGGGCGTCAACCCGTTCGAGCCCGGCAGCACCGTCGTCCAGGAGGCCGAGGACGACGCCGCGACCCTGCTGCGGGTGGCCGGGACGGGCCCGCTGCCCGACGAGCCGCCGGTCTTCGTCGACGGCGACATCGAGGTCTACGCCGACTTCGCCTGGCCCGCCGGCACCGGCGCCGACGTCGCGGGTGCGCTGGACGCGCTGCTGGGCGCCGTCCCGGAGGACGGCTACCTGTCGATCGTGACCTACCTGTCCGGCGACTTCTCCGGGCGCTACCTCGCCCCCGCCCTGGCCCGCCGCTGCGGCCGCCCCGTCTCGTACGGCCCGGGCCCGGGGCACCTGCATTCCACCGGCACGGTGCACAAGGACGGGCCGGGCACCGGCGCGTTCCTCATCGTCACCGGCGAGCCGCCGGCCGGCGACGCGTTCGCCGACCATCCCGTGCCGGGCCGCCCGTACACGCTGGGCAAGGTACGGCTGGCCCGCGCGATGGCCGAGGTCCGCGCCCTGCGCCGGCGCGGGCTGCCCGTCGTCCGGCTGCACCTGCGCGACCCGGTGGCGGGCGCCGGGCGGCTCACCGAGGCGGTACGGACGGCGGCGAGGGCGTGACCCCGTACACGGCGGTCGTCTCCGGCAAGGCGTCCATCACCGCCCGCGGCCCGATCCGGGAGGCGGCCGAGCGGATGCTGGGCCGGCTCTGGATCGACCAGGTCCCCGTCCGGCTGGCCTCGGAGGACCCGTCGCTGTGGCCCTCGGCCACCCGCGCCGACCAGGACGGCAAGCAGCTGTGCTGGCCCGGCCAGCCGGGCCCGTCCCGGGCGCTCCTCGACCGGATCGCCGAACTGCGCGCCGCAGCGGAGGCCGACGGCCTGACCGAGGTGGCCCTGTTGGGCAGGGGCGCCCCCGCCCGCGCCGCCGACCTGGTCTTCCGCCACTTCGCCGCACTGCGGGCAGAAGCCGAAGAGGCCGAGGCACAGGAGGCCGAGGCACACCAGGAGGAGCCCCCACCAGAGAACGAGCCGGACGCGGCCCCCGACACGGGGGAACCGGGGGGCGAGGGGGCGGAGCCCCCAGGGGTTGGGGGCTAGGGGGCGGAGCCCCCAGCGGGGGGTGAAGGGGGGCGGAGCCCTCCTTCCAAGGGGTGGGCGCCTCCGGAGCGAGCGCCGGCGAGCGCAGGAGGTGCGCGCCCCGCCTGGGGGTGTGGGGGTCCGCCCCCACAGGCAGCTCAGCCTGTGTTTTGTAGGCCTGCTGCTACTCCGTTTACCGATAGGAGCAGGAGTTCTTCCAGGTGGCGGCGTTCTGTTTCGTCTTCTACGCCGTCGCGGAGAGCCCCTAGGGCGCGGAGTTGCAGGTGGGAGAGGGCGTCCACGTACGGGTTGCGCAGTTCTACGGCTCTGGAGAGGACCTTGCGGTTCTCCAGGAGGCGGGTGTGGCCGGTCGTCGCCAGGACCAGGGAACGGGTGCGGTCGTATTCGGCCAGGACGGTCTCTGAGAGTTCGGGGCGGGCGCCCAGGGCCAGGTAGCGTTCGGCGATCGCGCGGTCGGACTTGGCGAGGCTCATTTCGGCGTTGTCGAGCAGGGCGCCGAAGAGGGGCCATGCCTCGTACGCCTCGCGGAGGGCGTCCAGGTCGGCGCCGTCACCGGAGACCGCGGCCAGGCCGCTGCCCAGGCCGTACCAGCCGGGCAGGTTGACGCGGGTCTGGGTCCAGGCGAAGACCCAGGGGATGGCGCGCAGGTCTTCCAGGCCCTGGGCGGCCTTGCGGCGGGACGGGCGGGAGCCGATGCGCAGTTCGGCGATCTCTTCCAGGGGGCTGACCCGGGCGAACCAGGCGGCGAAGCCCTCGGTTTCGATCAGGGAGCGGAACGCGGCGCGGGCGGCGTCGCTGATCTTGTCGGCGAGCGGGCGGTAGCGGGCGGCGGCGGTACGGGCGCGGTCCTGTACGGCGTCGGTCGAGGCGAGCAGGACCGCGTTGGTGACCTGCTCGACGTGGCGGCGGGCGATCTGCGGCTGGCCGTAGCGGGCGAAGATGACCTCGCCCTGTTCGGTGACCTTGAAGCGGCCGGCCACCGAGCCCGGTGCCTGGGCCAGGATGGCGCGGTTGGCGGGGCCGCCGCCGCGGCCCAGGGAGCCGCCTCGGCCGTGGAACATGGTGAGCTTGATGTCGTTGCGAGCGCCCCAGGAGGTGAGGGCCTCCTGCGTGTCGTACAGGCGGAGGGTCGCGCTGGTGGGGCCCAGCTGCTTGGCGGAGTCGGAATAGCCGAGCATGACCTCCAGGCGGCGCCCGGTGTCGGCGAGCCTGTTCTGTACGGCCGGGATCGCGAGCATGCCTTCCAGGACTTCGGGGGCTCGTTCGAGGTCCTCGCCGGTCTCGAACAGCGGGATCACGTCGAGGATGGGCGCGTTGTCGCCCAGGGACGCGGCCAGGGCGTGGACGTTGGCCACGTCGTCGGCGGTACGGGTGAACGAGACGATGTAGCGGCTGCAGGCTCTGATGCCGAAGCGCTTCTGGATCCAGGCGACGACGCGGAGGGTCTCCAGGACCTCTTCGGTCATCTCGCTGCATGGGCCGCCCGCGCGGACTTCTGCCAGGGCCTTCTCGTGGATCTCCGAGTGCTGGCGGATCTCCAGTTCGGCGAGGTGGAAGCCGAACGTCTCGACCTGCCAGATCAGATGCTGGACGCTGCCGTACGCCTGGCGTGGTGCGTCCGCCTGGGCCAGGGAGTCCTGTACGAGGCGGAGGTCGGCCAGGAGGTCGTCGGGTGCGGCGTAGGCCAGGTCGGCGTCGCGTTCGCGGGTCGCGGCGATGCGGGTGGCGGCGTACAGGAGCAACTGCCGGTGCTGCTCGCCCGGGGAACGCTTGGCGATGTCGGCCAGGCGGGCGGGGTGGGCCGTACGGGCCGCGGCCAGCGCCTCGCGCAGGGCGGCCGAGGGCGGCGTGGTGCTCTCGTGGACGGTCAGTTCGCGGCCGATCCGGCCGCAGGCGGCCTCCAGGGCGCGCAGGACGTGCTCGGCCTGGATCATCACCGCGTCGCGGGTGACCTGGGCCGTCACGTACGGGTTGCCGTCCCGGTCGCCGCCGATCCAGCTGCCGAGGCGGACGTACGGGCGGGCCTGCGGCGGCCGTACGCCGGTGCCCTCGGGGTCGAGGGCGCGGTCGAGGGAGCGGTAGATCTCCGGGACGACGCGGAAGATCGTCTCGTCGAAGGCCGCCATGGCGGTGCGGACCTCGTCCAGCGGGTCCATTTGCGTGTGGCGGCGCAGGGCCGTACGCCAGAGGAGGTCGATCTCCTCGCGCAGCCGCCGTTCCAACTCGGCTTCTTCGCTTGCGCCCGGGGCGGCGTTCAGGCGGGTCAGGAAGTCGCTGATCCGCTGGATCGAGGTGACGACGGCGCGGCGCCGGGCCTCGGTCGGGTGGGCGGTGAAGACCGGCCGGAACTCCAGGCCCTCGATCACCTCGGCCAGCCCGTCGTCGCCGGAGGCGGCGCGGATCCGCGCCACGGCCGCCGGGACCGAGCTGGGCACGGAGGTGTCGGGCGTGTCGCGTTCCCGCAGCGTACGGATGCGGTGGTGCTCCTCAGCGAGGTTGGTCAGGTGGAAGTAGACGGTGAACGCCCGCGCGACCTGGCCGGCGCGTTCCAGCGTCCAGCCGTCGACGAGGGCGGAGACCTCGGCGCTGTCGATCTCGCCGCGGCGGGCGGCGATGACGGCGTGCCGGAGGCGTTCGACGTCGTCCAGCAACTCTTGGCCGCCGTACTCCACGAGTCCATCGCCCAGCATGGCGCCGAGCAGCCGGACGTCGCGGCGCAGCGGTTCGGGCATGTCCTGCCGAAGGGTGTCGCGCGTGTTGGTAGCCACCCGCCCAAGGTTATGGGACCCGCATAAAACCGCCCATCAGCGGCCGGTTAGTCTGACCGGCATGGCGATGGAAGCTCCTGAACCCGCGGCGGAGATCGATGTCCACACCACCGCGGGCAAGATCGCGGACCTGGAACGGCGCCGCTACGAGGCGGTGCACGCGGGATCCGCGCGTGCGGTGGAAAAGCAGCATGCCAAGGGCAAGATGACCGCTCGCGAGCGGATCGAGGCGCTGCTGGACGACGGTTCGTTCGTGGAGTTCGACGAGATGGCCCGGCACCGGTCGATCCAGTTCGGGCTGGAGAACAACCGCCCGTACGGCGACGGCGTCATCACCGGCTACGGCACGGTGGACGGCCGGCACGTGGCGGTGTTCAGCCAGGACTTCACGATCATGGGCGGCTCGCTCGGCGAGGTCTACGGCGAGAAGATCTGCAAGGTCATGGACCACGCGCTGAAGACCGGCTGCCCGATGATCGGGATCAACGAGGGCGCCGGGGCCCGGATCCAGGAGGGCGTGGTCGCGCTCGGCCTGTACGCCGAGATCTTCAAGCGGAACGTGCACGCCTCCGGGGTGATCCCGCAGATCTCGCTGATCATGGGGACCACGGCGGGCGGGCATGTCTACTCGCCCGCGCTGACCGACTTCATCGTCATGGTCGACCAGACCTCGCACATGTTCATCACCGGCCCCGACGTGATCAAGACCGTCACCGGTGAAGAGGTGACGTTCGAGGAGCTGGGCGGCGCGCACGCGCACAACTCGCGGTCCGGTGTGGCGCACTACCAGGGCTCCGACGAGGACGACGCGCTCGAGTACGTCAAGGCGCTGGTGTCCTACCTGCCGTCCAACAACCTCGCCGACCCGCCGGTCTTCGACGTGGACGTGGACATGGCGGAGCTGGACAGTGAGGGCGCTCCGCTCGACTCCCTGATCCCGGACTCCCCGAACCAGCCGTACGACATGCGCACCGTGATCGAGCACGTGCTCGACGACGGCGAGTTCCTGGAGGTCCAGGAGCTGTTCGCGCCCAACATCGTGGTCGGCTTCGGCCGGGTCGAGGGCCACTCGGTCGGCGTGGTGGCCAACCAGCCGATGCAGTTCGCGGGGACGCTGGACATCCACGCCTCGGAGAAGGCCGCCCGGTTCGTCCGCACGTGTGACGCGTTCAACGTCCCGGTGCTGACGTTCGTGGACGTGCCCGGCTTCCTGCCCGGCACCGACCAGGAGTGGAACGGGATCATCCGGCGCGGCGCCAAGCTGCTGTACGCCTACGCCGAGGCGACCGTCCCGCTGGTCACCGTGATCACCCGCAAGGCGTACGGCGGCGCGTACGACGTGATGGGCTCCAAGCACCTGGGCGCCGACATCAACCTGGCGTGGCCCACCGCGCAGATCGCGGTGATGGGCGCGCAGGGCGCGGTCAACATCCTCTACCGGCGCGAGCTGGCGGCCGCCGACGACCCCGACACCCGCCGCGCCGAGCTGATCACCGAGTACGAGGACCGGCTGGCCAACCCGTACGTCGCGGCCGAGCGCGGTTACGTCGACAACGTGATCAAGCCGTCCGAGACCCGCGGCCAGATCATCCGGTCGCTGCGCTCGCTGCGCGACAAGCGCGCGACGCTGCCGCCCAAGAAGCACGGCAACATCCCGCTGTGATGGCGTCCGGTGGGCGTGAAGGAACCGGCGTGAAGGAGGCACCGTGAGCAGTGACGGCAAGCCGTTCCTGCAGATCGTTCGGGGCGACGCGACGCCCGAGGAGGTCGCCGCCCTGGTGGCCGTGCTGACCGCGCGGGCCCGCGCGAACGCCGTGGGCGGCGGGACGGGCGAACGGCGCGTCTCCCGCTGGGCCGACCGGGCCCGGCTGGTGCGCGATCCGGCCGCGCGGCCGCGCGGCCCCGGAGCCTGGAGGGACAGCGCCCTCCCGCGGTGAGGGCCGCGGACCCCGAACGATCGCAGACCATCGGGCCGCCCGGCGCGGCGCCCGGCTCATCGAGGCACAGGCCTTCACGGCGGTGTTCTCGATCGAGGCGGGGCGCCACGCCGGGCGGCGTCGTTCGTACGGGGAACGACCGCGACGCGCTGTCACCCAGGACACCGTGGTCACATACACCGCGTAACGTGGCGTAACACACACCTTCGATGTGTGGGCGGCGCGGGTACGGCAATGCCAGGGGGAGATGTAACCGTGGTTCGCGCCCAGGAAAGGCCCCGGCACGAATAAGGTGAAAGGCCATGGCCACCTCGGAGTTCGTCCCTCAGCCCGCGCGGTACGCCGTCTTCGTCGACGCGGGATATCTCTACGCGGCCTCCGGGGCGCTGTTGCTCGGCTGCGGTTCCAGGCGCGAGTACAGGGTCGCCGCGGAGAAGCTGATCAAGGCATTGACCACCCATGCGGACGACCAGCTGGTCGGTGAGCTGCTGCGGCTCTACTGGTTCGACGCGGCGCCCAAGCGGCAGCCGACCGTCGACCAGCGCGTGATCGCCAACCTGCCGCTGGTGAAGCTGCGGCTCGGCAATCTGAACGCGCAGGGCCAGCAGAAGGGCGTGGACGCCCAGTTGCGCGCCGACCTCGAAGCGCTCGCCCGGCACCGCGCCATCACCGACGCCGTGCTGCTGGCCGGCGACGAGGACATGCTGCCGGCGGTCGAGGCCGCGCAGCGGTACGGCGTGCGCGTGCACCTGTGGGGCGTGGAGCCCACGCACGGCTCCAACCAGGCCGAGTGGCTGGTCTGGGAGTCCGACACGGTCGAGGTCCTGCCCGCCGATTTCTTGCGCCCGTACTTCACTAAAGCCAAGGTCCTGCCCGTTTCGACCACCACGACCCCGGTCCGCGACCCCGTCGCTCCCGCCCGTACGTCCGTGCCGTCGCCCTCGCAGGTGTTCGCCGGCCGTACCCCGGCGGTCAAGCCGGCGCCCGCCGCCGCCCGGCCCGGCGGCGTCCCGGCGGGCACCGGTGTTCCCGTCCCGGCGGCCACGGTCACCGCGCCGACCAACTCGCACGCCGCCCCGCTCGCGGACGGCAAGCTGGGTCCCGACCGCGACCACATGCTGGAAATAGGCGAGCATGTGGCGCAGAAGTGGCTGTTCGAACGGGGCCGCGACAACATCCGCGACCTGCTGCCGGGCCCGATCCTGCCGCCCGTGATCGACAAGGAACTGCTGATCGAGGCGGAGAAGGAGCTGGGCGGTTCGCTGCGCCCCTACCAGGAGGCCCGCACGTGGCTGCGGGACGGTTTCTGGGAGCGCGTCTACCGCGAGTTCGGCATCGGGATCGGGAAGTCCGGCTGACGCTCGGCCGGTCTTCTCGTCAGAACGTGTTGTGACGATCCGTGCACAGGGCGTGCGCGAGCCGGTACAGTCCCGCCGTGATGGGGGTATCACGCAGACCGCGCCGCCGAGCCGTACCCGGCCCGGCGCTCATCGCCGTCTCGGCACTGGTGGCGGCGGCCGGATGCGAGTCCCCGGTGCCGTTCTACCCGCCCGGGCAGGGCGCGCCGGACGCCCCGGTCATCGCGGTCGGCGCACCGGCTCCGGCCACCTTGGACGGTGAGTCCTCCCCGCCCGAGCCACCGTCAGCAGCGCCGCGTTCCGCCGACACGCCCGACGTGCCGGCCAACGTCTACGCCGCGACCGGCCCCGGAATGCTCGGGCCCGAGTCCCGCGACCTGCCGCCCCGCGTGTACGTACCGAACGCCGCCACCGGTACGGCCGATGTCATCGACCAGCGGACCGGGCGGCTCCTCGGCCGCGTCCGCACGGGCGGTGCCCCGACGCTGATCGTGCCCGGCTGGAATCTGCGCCGGCTCTGGGTGCACGACCTGGTCAACGGGACGGCCGTGCCGATCGCGCCCCGTTCCGCGCACCGGGGCGAGTCGCTGCGGATCTCGCGTCCCGGCCCGCTCTACTTCACCCCCGACGGCCGCGACGCGTTCCTCATGGTCGGACGGCTCGCCCGGATCGACTTCCGGCATCCGAAGACCATGAAGCCGCACGGATCCATGAAGCTGCCGTGCCAGGGCGCGACGGGCGCCGACCACTCCGCCGACGCGTCGTTCCTGGTGGCGTCCTGCCCGCCCTCCGGACGGCTCATCCGCGTGGACCCGTCCCGCCGGTCGGTCACCGCCACGCTGCGGCTCCCCGCCGGATCGCGCCCCGATGACCTGCGGCTCTCCCCCGACGGCCGGACGTTCCTCGTCGCGGACGCCGCGAAGGGCGGGCTGTGGCAGGTCGACGCCGCGCGCTTCCGCGTGACCGGCTTCATCCGTACGGGGCCGGGAGCGCACGGCCTCGTCCTCGGCCGGGAGTCCCAGCGCATGTTCGTCCTCGGCGGCGATGGAACGGTCTCGTCCGTCCACCTCGCCACCCAGCGCGTGACACGGCTCTGGCGGACGCCGAGCGGCCGTTCCCCGCTCGCGGGCGGGGTCTCCGCCGACGGCGAGACGCTCTGGCTGACCGATCCCGCGGTCGGCACGGTGTACGCGGTGTCGACCCGTACGGGACGGACCGTCCACGCCGTCAAGGTCGGCGGACGCCCCGGAAACGCGTGCGTCTACCCGCAACCCGCCCGCTACTCGCTAGGCGGCCCCGGCCTGTACCGCTAACCCCCCGGACGACTCTCCTCGTTGACTCGTGGCGTGTTCGCCCCTGGCGTCGCCCGTGGAGGCGAACACGCCACGAGTCAACGTGAGGGGCGACGTGGTGAAGGGGCGTGTCAGCGGGTGGCCATGTGGCGCCACTGGGGCATGAGTTCCTCGACGAGAGCCTCGGTCTCGGGCTGGAGCTGGTCGAGAAGGGGATCGCGGCCGATCCGTCCGCGCAACTCGTCGATGACGACCCGTACCTGGGCCTCGTCACCGGCGGCATGCGTGGCGCGCAGCAGGTCGCGCCACAGTCCCTCGTCCTCGGGCGCGAGGCGGAGCCCGGCGCGGGCGGCGCCGATCGCGCCCCGGATGTCGCCCTCGTCCAGGCGCAGGACGACGAGCCGGTGCGCCACGTCGATGACGCGGGCGGTCGCCTCGTACTCCAGGTCGTCGGTCACCAGCCAGCCGTAGGTGCCGCGCGGCCGTCCGGCCAGCACCGGGCCGCGTACGAGGTCGAGCGCGTACGCCATGTACGCGGTCTCGGACGCGGGCTCAGCCGCCGACCGCCACAGCAGCCAGCGGAACACCGCCCAGTCGACCCGTACCTCCGAGCCCAGCTTGATCCGGCCACGGTCGTCGTAATACAGGTTGGGACGGCCGCGCGCGTCCCGTCCAAGCCAGTCGGACACGCGCGCCACGCAGGCGTCGCGGACCCCGGTGGTCACCCCGCGCGGCCACACCGCCCCGCCCAGAACGGTCGGATGCACACCGCCCGGATGCGTCGCGAGGTAGACCAGGACCTCGGTGCACACCGCCCGGCGGCTCTCGTCCATGGGCCCGGGCGCGTCGATCTCGACCGGCCCGAGCAGCCGGATGTCGACCGACGACTGCTGCCCGCCGGGCCCGCCGGGCGGCTCCGTCATGCCGCCGTCGCCGGGATCGGCCATCGGCACCGACTCCAGCCGGGACGCGCCCCGGAACAGCTCGGCGATGCTGCGGTAGTGCGCCTCCGGGACGAGTTGGGCGTCCACCTCGAAGCCGAGCACGCCCGCCTGGAGCCGCCCGTCCTGGTCGACCTCCCACGTCCAGGTGGCGCCCTGCACCTCGCCCGGGACGAGGTAGCCGGCGGCCATCCGGGTGCCGGTACGGGCCAGCGCGACCAGCCGGTCGGCGTCCCGTTCGGCCGGCTCCTCCGCCATGATCAGGTAGTGCGGCATCCAGGCCTCGCCGAACACCCCGCGGCAGCGTCCGGTCAGCACCGAGTCGACCCCGGAGGCCGCCAGCGCCTGCCGTACCTCCTCGCCACGCCCCTCCAGCTCGGGCAGCGCGTCCGCGAGGGTCGGGACCGTACGGATCCGGTCAGGCGCGATCTCGGCCAGGTTCTCGCCCAGCTCGCCGCCGAAGCCGACCAGCGTGATCCGCATGTGGTCGGACCAGCGGTTGGTGGCCAGCTCCAGGGCCAGCGCCGCCAGTACGGAACGCCGCGTGTCCGCCGGGCCGCGCAGCGCGATCAGCCCGTGCGCCGCCTCCAGATCGACCAGGATCCGGCCGCCCGCGTTCGTACCGATCGAGACCAGACCCGGGTACGGAGCGAGCACGTCGCTCAGATCGGCGGCCTCCAGCGCGGCCAGCGAGTCGGCGTGCAGCCGCCACACCTGCCCGTCGTCATGGGGCTGCCAGGGCGCGGGCGGGTTGCGGTCGGCGGGCGCGATCCACAGGTCGAGGCTGCCGGAACCGAGATGCACCCCGTACACCGTCGGCAGCGCCCGGCCGCCCGCCGCCATCGACTTCGACAGGTGACGCAGCCCGAGGTCGAGCAGCCGTACACCGTCGTCGTCGGACCCGATCCGCAGCGCCTGCTCGGCCACCGCGGCGTCCCCCTCGGGCCGGGGGATCATGTGCCCGAACGCCCGGTGCCACATCTGCGTACGGCGCCGCCGCCCGAGCGCGCTGAGCAGTCCCGCGGCCATCAGCGAGGCCGCCGCCAGCCCCTCGGACCATTCGAGATCGAACGGAAGCGGCGTGTCCTCGGCCTGCGCCCGGTCTTCCCCAGGAGCACTGTCCTTACCAGGAGCGCCGTCCTTACCGGGAGCACTGTCCTTACCGGGAACACTGTCCTTACCGGGGACGCTGGCGCCGCCGGTGCCCGCGTCGCCGCCCAACTCGTCCCCTGGCCGAGGCGCCGGGACCTGCGCCTCCGGCTCGGGCTCCGGCTTGGGCTCGGCTTCCGGCTTCTGCTCCGCTTCCGGCTCGGGCTCGGGCTCGGCTTGGGTCGGTGGCGCGGTCTGGGTAGGCGGCGCGGTCTGGGACGGAGCCTGCGTGGGAGCGCCCGCGCCCGGGAGTTGCGCGCCGGGCTGCTCCGTCCCCTGTCCCGTCTCCGGTACGGGCTCAGGCTCGGGTGCGGGCTCCGGCTGCGGCTCGGGCTCCGGGGCCTTGTCCGGTACGGCATGACCGTGCCGGAAGTAGTCGTTCAGGTCCTTGGCCGGTATGACCTGCGCGTGCTTGGCATCCGCCGGCATCTCCAGGATCCAGCCGGGCCTGATCAGGCTGGCGATGTTCAGCCGGCTGCCGTCCGGCTGGATATGGCCCTTGTTGAGCGCGAAGATCTCCTTGTAGCGGCGGCCCTCGCCCAGGCACTTGTCCGCGATCTCCCAGAGGCTCTCGTGGTGCCGGCCGTGCGGCGGGTTCACCCGGTAGATCTTGGTGGTGGCCGCCTTCTCCATCGGCTGTACGGCCGGGGCCTCGGGAACGGACTGCTCGACCGTCTGCTGCTGGGGCGCGACCGCGACCGGGGCCAGATCCTGCGCCTGCGACTGGGCGGGCCGCTGGTACAGCTCGCGGCCGCTGAACGCGGGCATGATCGAGGTGGTGGCGGTGAACAGCAGCAGCGCCGCGACCACCAGCCGGTGGACGAGCGACTGCGTACCGCCGGCGAGCGGGACCCGGGCCGGGACGCCGACACCGCGGATCCCGGCGTACACCTCGACGACCACGCACAGCGCCAGTTGCAGCCATGCCAGCCAGACCAGCGCGACGAGGATCGGGATGAGCGTGCTGTCACCGATCGGCTGGGTGAGGTCGGACAGCTCGGGAACGTGGTCGGGGATCGGCGCATCGAAGAACGTCAGCAGCGCGAACGGCACGCCCGCCAGCAACGCCGCCAGCGCCACCAGCGCGCCCAGCCCGGCGAGCACGTCGCCGGGGCCACGCCGCCCGCGGACCCGTACCGGCTCGGGAACGCCGTACCCCAGCCGCCTCCCCGAGGCGTCCCGGACGCCGTCGGGCCGCCTGTCGCCTGCCTGCCGTGCCGTCATCGGTCCCCTACTGGTCATCGCTGGTCACCGGTTGAGCGGACGCCGTAGACGTCATCGTAAACTCGCCGAGCCCCGGCACAATGCCCAGCAACTGGGCCCGTACGGTGAGCTGCACGGTCACGTCGACCTGCTCCTGGTCGGCCTCGCAGCGGGACGCGGTGATGTCCTCCTCGTAGCCCGCCAGCAGATCGCACGCCGCCGCCCGCGCCCGATCCGGGTCGATGACCGGCTCGCCCGTCCGCCGCAGGGCGCCGGTGTCGATCTCGTTCGCGCCCGCCCGGGCCGCCTGCTCGGCCATGTCCGCCGCCCGCTGCCGCGCGTGGATCGCCAGGCCGCCGTCCACCAGCAGCCCGGCCAGCAGGAACACCGCCGGCGTGAACAGCACGACGTACATCGCGACCGTCCCCCGATCACCACGCGCCCTGCTTTCCCTGCGCTGCTCGCTTTCCCTGTGCTGCCTGCGCTCGCGGCGGCTCATCCGGCGTCCTCCGTACCGCGATAGGTGAACGTGTCGATCGGCGCCAGCGCCCGGCCGCGCAGGGCCTTGGTGCCGGGGAGCCCGATGAACGACAGGTCCGCCAGATCCACGTCGCAGGTGATGGTCACGGCGACCCGGCCGCCCGGTCCCCACTGGCTGGTGTCGGTGATCACGACGGGACCGCTCGCGCACCAGTCATGGCCGTTGAGGTTCGCGGTCGCGGCCTCCTGCGCCATCCGCTCCGCGCCCCCCGCGCTGCGAGCGATGGACGCGGCCCGTACGGCATCGCGCGCGGCACCGTCCACCTGGCTCTGCGCGTCCACCATCCGCCCGGCCCCGGCCAGCAGCATCAGGAAGATCACGAACAGCGGCGTGACCAGCACCATCTCCATCGACATCGACCCGCGCTCCATCGACATCGACCCGCGGTCCGCGGCGCCCGGGCCCGCTCGGAACGCGCTCACTGAGCGCCTCCCTCGCACGCGATGCCGTCACCCACATCGGGACGGAAGCACTCGATCGGCCCCTGGGACCGCTGCTCCACCCGGAACGTCATGAACGGGATGACCCGTACGGCCTCGCCGCGCACCTCGACCCAGCGCTGATCGCCTGCCTCGCCGGTCTGAACGTCCAGCCCGGTGAGCAGGTTGGCGCCGATCTTGCGGACGTCGCCGGTGGCCTTCTGCTCCGCCGCACCCTCCCAGCCACCGCCGACCGGTGCCGTACGCGCCACCCGGGCACCCGACTGCGCAGCGGCCAGCGCGACATGGCGCGCGTGGTACACCATCGCGAACTGGACCACGGCCAGCATCACGAGGATCAGGATCGGCGTCAGCAGCGCCCACTCCATCGAAGACGCCCCACGATCGCCCGCCGAGCCGTGACAGGCCGTGCCTCTGCGAACCGAACCGCGACGTACCCGCTCTCGGCCCGCCGTCCGGGCCTTCGCGGCTACACGGGCCACCGCGACTACACGGGCCATCCCGGTTACACGGGCCATCGCGGTTACTCCGTTTTGATGCTGTTGGCCTTGTTGACGATCAGGTTGCGGATCGTCGCGCCGATGGTGATCGCGATGACCGCGAGGATCGCCGTGATGATCGCCCATTCGATCGCCGAGGCCCCCTTCGTACGGTCGGGCTCGTTGCGGAGCCGTTCGATACGGCAGCCGAGCAGGGCCCGCAGATAGACGACGGCCGGGTCGTTCCATGGATTGATCGGACCCATCAATCCTCCTTCGAGGGGTACGGGGATGGTCGAAGACTCACGCTGCCATAACCCTCATCAGCGCGGGATAGGCCAGGAAGACAAGGAACGCGGCGCAGAGCAGGAGCTGGGCGACGAGCATCGACTGGGAACGTTCACCGGCCTTGCCCTCCAGTTCCGACAGCTCGCGGCTGCGCATCGAGGCGGCGCGGGCCGACAGCGACTTGCGGACCTGAGCGCCGTCGTCGGAGACCAGGGCCAGCGCGCCCGCCATGTCGCGCAGCTCGGCGATGTCGAGTTCGTCGCCGAGGTTGCCGAGCGCCTGCCACGGGGTGTGGCCGGTGATGCGGGCGTTGGCGAGCGCGTCCCGGATGCGGTGCATCGCCCAGCCCTCGCCCACACCCGACGCGGTCATCAGCGCCTCGGGTACGCCGCGGCCGCCGGCCAGGTTCATCGACACCAGGTCGAGGAACGCGCCGACGACATGGCGGAAGTCCTGCCGCCGTCCGGCCGCTTCCTGCCGCAGCTGCATGTCGGGGAAGAAGAAGAACAGCACCGCGAAGAACACGCACGTCCACGCCGGGATCTGGATCGACACGCCGAGGCCCAGCAGCGCGAAGTAGGCGACCACGACCGGGATGAACAGCAGCGCGGCGGCGGGCAGCAGGAACTTGGTGGCGAGGAAGCCTTCGATGGAACGTTCGGTGATGGCCAGGTCCGCGCGGATCGAGCGCAGCTTCCAGCCGCGCGCCTCGCAGTAGCGGACCAGCTCCTTGCCGACCTTGGAACGCAGCGTGCCGACCCGGTCGAGGGTGGGCGACATCCGTCCGGCCTGCGCGTCCTCCAGGTCGCGGCGGCGGGCGGCGTCGAACGCGGCCAGCCGGGCGGTCAGGCCGGGACGCGACGGGAAGAGGGCACGGAACAGCAGGTAGAGCCCGATCCCCACGAAGGCACCCGCGAGCAGCGGCCCGGTCATGACGCACCACCTCCGCCGGCGTCCATGGTGTGCCGCCCGCGCAGCGGCTTCTGCGCGCCCGTCCCATCCTTCGCACCCTGGCCGCCGCCCTTGGCCTGCCAGGCGGCGACGGTGGTGGGCACCTCTCCGGGTACGCCGGGACGCGTCGTACTGGAACGGGTGAGGAAGCGGCTCGGCATCTCGTACTTCGCCAGCCGGCGCAGCCACAGGAACCCCGCCCCGTACAGCGCGATCACCAGGCACAGGACGAGCTGGCCGAGGAAGTCGTCGTACGGCTCCACGTAGGAGTGGTTGAAGACCGCCAGCCCGATCGCCGTACCGACCGAGACCCCGACGACGATGCGGACGCTGCGGCGGGTGGCACGCCGGTCGGCCTCGACGCGGCGGCGCATGTCGAGCTCGGCGCGGGCGGATCCGGCCAGGGCGCCGAGCATGTCGCGCAGGCCGGGACCGCGCAGCTTGGCGTTCAGGACCAGCGCGGCGATGACCAGGTCGGCGGACGGGTCGTCGAGGTCGTCGGCGAAGCGGCGCAGTGCCTCGGGCATCGGTACGCGAGTGTGCAGCCGGTCGACGAGCGAGCGCAGCGGCTGTTGCAGTACGGGCGCGGAGGCGCGCAGCGAGGCGGGGATGGCCTGCTCCAGGCCGACGGCGCCCGCGATGGTGTCGCGCAGCGATTCGGTCCACGCGGCGAGGGCCTCCAGGCGCGCGATGCCGCGCGCCTCCTCGGCGGCTCCGCCCGCCAGCCCGTTCCAGGCCAGCACCAGGACGCCGGTGCCGATGGCGGCGATCGGCCAGCGGGTGACGACCAGCACCGCGAGCCCGACGATGACGGCGAGCGCGGTACGGGTGGTGAACGTCTTCACCAGGTCCTCGCGGCTGCGCATCCGAGCCGGGCCGCCGCGCCGCACGGGCAGCCCGCGGATCGCCAGGGCCAGCAGCAGGAGGCCGCCGCCGACAAGCGCCCCCGCGACGACGGCGAACAGGACGTCCGGCGCGTACATCACCGGCCTCGCTCTCGCGCCGAACGCCTCGTCCTCACCAGGCAGCACGCGTTCACCAAGCACCCCGGACTCACCAGGCACCCCCCGAGGCGATCGGGTCGTATCCGAACTCGGCCAGTTCGTCGGCGCAGGAGATGGGTGCGGCGGGTACGGCGATGCCCTCGGGGCCGAGCGCGAAGATCTCCGACGACAGCACCCGGCCGTCGCAGCCGGTCACCTCGCGGACGCTGGCCACGAACCGGCGCAGCCGGCCGCCCGCCGCGTACTCGTTGCGCTTCTCGATGAAGACCACGAAGTCGATGGCGCCCGCGATCAGCATGTGGGTCGCCTCGACCGGCAGCCGCTCCTCGGACTGGATCGCGTACGTGGAGATGCGGTTGAAGACCTCCATCGAGGAGTTGGCGTGGATGGTCGACAGCGAGCCGTCGTTGCCCTGCGACATCGCGTTCAGCATCGTGACGATCTCGTCGCCGAGCACCTCGCCGACGATGACGCGGGACGGGTTCATCCGCAGCGAGCGGCGGACCAGCTCGGCCATCGTGATCGTGCCCTGGCCCTCGGAGTTGGGCAGCCGCTGCTCGAACGCGACGCAGTTGGGATGCAGCTCGGGGAACGCGTCCAGGCCCAGCTCCAGGGCCCGTTCCACGGTGATCAGCCGCTCGACCCCCGGAATCTCGTTGGCCACCGCGCGCAGCAGCGTGGTCTTGCCCGCGTTGGTGGCCCCGGCGATCATGATGTTCTTGCGGGCGAGCACGGCGGCGCGGAAGAAGTGCCCCAGCTCGGGGGTGAACGTCCCGTTCCCGACCAGGTCGGACAGGAACACCTTGCCCATCCGGGCCCGCCGGATCGACAGTGCGGGCCGTACCGTCACGTCCATCACCGCCGACAGCCGGGAGCCGTCGGGCAGCCGCAGGTCCAGTTGCGGGTTGGCGGTATCGAACGGGCGCGACGACAGCCCGCTGTAGGCGGCGAGGATCTGGATCAGCTCGACGAGTTCCTCGTCGCTCTCGGCCACCGGCTCGCCCATCACCTCGCGGCCGTCGGCGTACCCGATGAAGACCCGGTCGCAGCCGTTGATGTCGATGTTCTCGATCTCGGGGTCCTCCAGCAGCGGCTGGAGCCGTCCGACACCGAACAGCGCCGCGTGCACGCCCGCGGCCAGCGCCTCTTCCTCTTCGGCGTTGGGCGGGCGGCGGCCGGAGGTGATCTCGCCGCGCGCGTACTCCTCCAGGACCTGGCCGATCAGGGCGCGCGCGAACTGCCGCTCGTCCTCTCCCGACATCGGGGACAGTCCGCTGGCGGCATCGAGCCTGCGCTGCTGGGCCAGCCGGTCGCCGACCTCCTGGCGCAACCGCTTGACGAGGCCGTGATCCACCTACCGACTCCCCTCCTGGACCTGCGGCGAAGGTTGCTGGTGCGCCTGCTGCTGTTGCTGGTGGTCCTGTTGCTGGTGGTCGTGCGGCGGTGGCGCGTACGGGCCGGACGCGTACGAGCCCGGCGTGTACGAGCCGGGTGCGCCGGGCGCGGGCTGCACCGGTGCGGCGGGCGCGGACGGGGCGGGCGGGACGGCGCCGAGGCGTCCGATGATCGTCGCCGCCACCTCGCGTGCCGAACGGATCAGCAGCGAGCGGTCGAGCCGCCCTCCCCAGCGGCCGGACAGCATCTCGGCGCCCTTGGGATCGAGCGCGAGGCCGCCCAGCACCGTCACCTGCGGCGGGGCCGGGCCGTAGTCCGGTGCCTGCAGGGAGCCGGGTAGGGAGCCGTCCGGCGAGCGCAGCCGGCTCTGAACGCCCGCGACGATGCGGTCGACCTCGGCGATCGAGGCGCGGAAGTCGCGCGGGTCGGCGAGCACGATGACGCCGATGGGCGGACCGCCGCGCAGCTCCGCCGACAGCGCCGACACGCGTTCGCGCAGGTGGGCGACCTGCTCCAGGGTGGCGCGGGTGAAGAGCACCACCATGTCGGCCTCGCGCATCAGGTCGTTCAGCGGGGTGCCGGCGCCGAGCCGCCCGCAGTCGGCGAGCACGTCCACGGGGGCGAGCCCGGCGAACGCCCGGCCGAGGGGGCCCCACAGCCACGTCATGCCTTGCGCCTGCTCGGCGCTGGTGATGCCGACCAGTACGTCCAGCCCGCCGACGAGCCGCTGGCAGTGCTCGGCGATCTGGTCGGGACGCAGCCCGCGGCGCGCGGTGGCCGCGAGGCTGAGCAGGCCACGGGACGGGTTGAGCATGCCGCCGTCCTGGCCGCCGCCGCGCCGAACCTCCTCGGGGCCCGCTGCGGGCAGCCGGTAGACCAGGTCGCCGCCGCCCTGGTCGCATTCCGCGACCAGGACCGGGCGCGGCCAGACCGCGCCCAAGGCGACGGCCGCCGTGGTGACGCCCGGCGCCCCCTTGTCGGCCGCGAGCGCGATGAGTGCCACGGTCAGTTACCGCCCGTGCCGTTCGGGGCCTGCCCACCGCTGTTCTGCGTGGGCGTCTGGCCTGGCGTTTGCCCTGGTGTCTGGCCAGGCGTCTGGGTCGTGCCGGGCGTCGGCGGCTGCTCGTCGTCGGCCGGGGGCGGCGGCTGGGTCTGCTTCGCGGCCGGCAGTTTGGTGTCGGGCGGGATCAGCGCGACCGCGATGGCACCGGCCGAAGCCGCCTGGGCGATCTGCGCGGCCTCGCCGGGCGGTACGGCGACGTCCACGCTCATCTGGTCGCCGCGCAGGCGCTGCTGGTCGCCACCCCGGGACACGCCGACCACGATCGCGTCCGACGACAGTACGGTGCCGGCCCGCGGGCCACCGCCCGTACCGCCGCCCACCGCGTACAGGCTGACCCGCTTGCCGTCCTCCAGGCCCTTGGACGGGAACTGGCCGGGCTTGAGCGCCAGCCCCACCACGACCCGGCCCTTGGCGGCGTCGTTGACCGGGCTGACCATCTTGTTGGTGAGCAGCGCGCCGGGGACGAGCGGAACGGCCGCGTACGCCTGCGTCACCTGGTTCCGGGCCGTCCACTTGATGAAGTATTCGGAGCCGGTGTCGCTGACCTGGACCTCTTCGAGGGCGCCAAGGGGGATCCGCTGGCCGGCCGCGACCGGCTCCGCGAGCCGGATCGCCGCCACCCGCTGGCCGCTGGCCATCACCAGGTAAGCGCTGGTGAGCGCGCCGCCGAGGATGAGGAGCACAGCGAGCGCGGCGAGGGCGGGCTTGCGCTCGCGCGGCGCGGCCGGAAGCCGCTGCCCGCCGGAGGCGCCCAGTCCGGTCCGTCCCAGACCGGCCTGGCCGGACCCGTGCTGGCCGGCACCCGGCTGGCCTACACCTGGCTGACCGACACCGGGCTGGCCTGCACCGCCCGCCTGAGTGGTCGCGATACCGCCCGACTTGTTGGACTTCATCGCACGCCCACGTGCTCCTTTCCGCCCCGCATTCGCCCGCATCCGCCCCGCGTCCACCCGCACGGCTCGCCACCCGCGAGATCCCGCTTCCACCGGGCGATCCATGCTCGCGGTGTGGGCGAGGCCGCGTCAATGGATTCGGCAAGGTGAAGCACGCCCGTAACGTGCTGTATCCCAATGACCTGCTCGGACGTCGGACACTTCCGTTCTTACGGGTAGTCACAGGCGTCACTGACAACACCGGAGCCTCACCGGTGCTCAAGGTTGATATATCGCGGTGGTCAGGTACGGATGTCCGGCGGGAAGGATCGAGCGGGTGTACGGTCCCGCCTCCCCGCGCGTCCCGGATTACTAAGCTGGCCCGGACTGCGTCGGCGGCGTTGGAGGGCTTGAATGCGGATCTCGTTCACGGCGCTGACCGGCCAGGGGCCACGGGACGTGGTGATCGACGTCGACAATGAGATGACCGTTGACGGCGTCGCCCACTCGCTCTTCTCCGTGCTGGAGACCACGCAGAAGCTGGAGACCACGCAACTGGACGGAACGTCCAGACCGAGAGAGCGCTCCGGGCCATTGCGGCCCCGTTTTACAAAAGCCGCATTGCCCACATTCTCCGCGGCTTCCCCTGCCTCCCCTACCTCCCCGTTGTCCCCTGCATCCCCGGTGTCCCCGGCGCGGCCGGTGGAGCGCCGGGAGCAGCAGGCGCTGTGGATGGACGGGCGGATGCTCGACCCGCAGGCCCGAGCCGTACGCGAGCTGCGCGACGGCGCCGTCGTCGCGGTGGAGCAGCGCGCCGCCGCGGCGACCGTGCTCGCCGAGCCCACCGGCCTGGTCGAGGTACGGGTCGTCGCCGGCCCCGCCGCCGGGTCGGTGCACCGGCTCGGCCTGGGCACGAGCACGCTGGGCTCGGGCGACGGCGTGGACGTCACGATCGCCGATCCGGCCGTACCGGCCCGCTCGCTACGGATCACGGTCGCTCGCGACTGGGTCGAGGTGGAGGCGTCCGCGCACACCGCCGGGGGCGCGCTGCTGGACGGGGAGCCGCTCACCGGTCTGGCCGTCTGGCCCGCCGGCGGCATGCTGGCCGTCGGCTCCAGCATCCTCACCATCGCCCCCAGTGCCGCCCCGGACACCC
This sequence comes from Actinomadura sp. 9N407, assembly GCF_044326315.1. Classification (NCBI taxonomy): domain Bacteria; kingdom Bacillati; phylum Actinomycetota; class Actinomycetes; order Streptosporangiales; family Thermomonosporaceae; genus Actinomadura; species Actinomadura sp. 9N407. The sequence continues at coordinate 138,343 of NZ_JBIRAW010000016.1, forward strand.
ACCTGGAGCCGCTGCCTGATGGAGGTCTGGCGTTCAACCGCCCGCCCCGCCTCAACCCGGCCGGGCGTACGCGGCGGTTGGAGGTCCCCAAGCGTCCCGAACGAAATCCCCGCGAACGGCTACGTCTCTTCGGCGCGCTGCTGTTCTCGGCCTTCGGGCTTGTCATGGCGTTCGCACTGGGGCAGTGGTGGTGGGCGCTGTTCGCGCTGGCCTGGCCGGTCATGACGCTAGGCGAGTGGATCGGCGACCGGCTGCACGGACGCAAGTCGTACAAGAAGGCGCTGAAGGAGTACCAGAGCAAGGCTGCGGAGTTCGGCGGCAACCTGGACCGGCTGCGTAGGGAGGACCAGGCCGAACGGCGCGTAGTCCACCCTGACCCGGCCGAAGTGCTGCTGACGGCGACCGGGCCCAGGCGGCGTCTCTGGGAACGCCGCATCACCGACCCAGATGCCCTGCACTTGCGCTTGGGTCTGGCCGACCTGCCCGCCCGGATCGAGCTAGCTGGAAACACGGGGCTAGCTGGAAACACGGGGCTGGCTGGAAACGGTGGGTCGGCCGGAAGCAATGTGCTCGACCCCGAGTTGGGCGACGTTCAGGTGCCCACGGCCCATCTCGTACCGGTCGCGTTGCCTCTCCCCGAACTGGGGGTCATCGGGCTAACGGGACCGCGCCGCACCTCGCGCGCGCTTGCGCGATGGATGGTCGGGCAGGCCGCAGCACTGCACAGCCCCCGCGACCTCGCCATCGTCGTCCTGAGTGCCGACCAGGAAGCCGGCGACGAGTGGAACTGGGTGCGCTGGCTACCGCACAGCAAGCCGCGCGAGGGCGAAGAGTGCACCGCCCTAGTGGGGACGGACCCCGAATCGGTCGCGCACCGCATCACCGAACTGGCGATCCGCGTCACCGAACGGCGCCGTGCCGCACAGCCCTCGTCCGGTCTCGTTAGCTCCAGTCTCCATAGCAAGAGCGAGAGCATCCCGTACAACATCCTGATCGTGCTCGACGGCGCGCGCGCCCTGCGTCGCGTACCGGGCATGCCGATGCTGCTGTCACGCGGTCCCGAGTACGGGCTGTACGCGATCTGCGTGGACGACGAGGAACGGCTGCTGCCCGAGGAGTGCACCGCCGTCGTCGCCTGGGATCCCGAGAGCCCGGAGACCGTGCGGCTGCGCGGGCAGGGACTGGACGTACTCGGGCCCATACTCGCCGACCAGGTGTCCCCGGCCTGGACCGACCGCGTGGCGCGCGCGCTCGCTCCCGTACGGGACGTGTCGCGCGAGGATGCCGCAGAGTCGATTCCAGCCGATGTCCGGCTCCTGGATCTGCTCGATATGGCCGACCCCACTGCAGAGCACGTTCTGGGCTCTTGGGCTCGGACGGGCGGCCGTACGACCCGTGTCCCCATCGGACTCGGCACTGACGGCCCGCACGAGATCGATCTGCGCACCGACGGACCCCACAGCCTCATCGCGGGCACTACCGGCGCCGGTAAGTCGGAGCTGCTGCAGACCCTCATCGCGTCCCTGGCCGTGGCCAACCGACCGGACGAGATGACGTTCGTGCTCATCGACTACAAGGGCGGCGCCGCGTTCAAGGACTGCGCCAAGCTGCCGCACACCGTGGGCATGGTGACGGACCTGGACGGCCACGCCACCGAACGCGCCCTGGAATCGCTCGCCGCCGAACTGCGGCGCCGCGAGGAGATGCTCCTGGAGGCGGGCTCCAAGGACATCGACGACTACAACGACCTCCGAGCCAAGCCGCCCGAGCCTTCCGCGACGCCCGAGCACCCCGCGACATCCCAGTCCCCCACGACGCCGGGTCTGGCCCCGATGCCGCGCCTGGTGCTGGTCATCGACGAGTTCGCCGCGATGGTCGCCGAACTGCCCGCCTTCGTGGCGGGCCTGGTCGACATCGGGCGCCGGGGCCGTTCGCTCGGCGTGCACCTGATCCTGGCCACCCAGCGTCCGGCCGGCGTCGTCACCGCCGACATCCGCGCCAACACCAACCTGCGCATCGCCCTGCGGGTCACCGACCCGGACGAGTCCACCGACGTGCTGGACGCCGCCGACGCCGCCCAGATCTCCAAGACGACGCCCGGCCGCTGCTACATCCGTTCAGGCGCCTCGGAACTGCACGTCATGCAATCCGCGCGCGTCGGTGGGCGGCGCCCAGGGAGCCGTGCCGAAACCCAGGCGACGGTCCTGCCCGTACCGTGGCAGGGCCTGGGACGCCCCTTGCCCGCACCTCGCGAACCCGTCGACGACGCAACGATGGTCACCGACCTCGCCGTCCTCGTCCAGGCCGTGGAGGAGGCCGCGCGCCGCTCCGCCATCCCGCGCCAGCCGTCCCCTTGGCTCACCCCACTACCGGACCAGGTCCGCCTGACGCCGCGTACGGCCGCCGGCGGTTCCGTGGTGAACGTGCCGCCCATCTCGTTCGGCGTCACCGACCTGCCCGCCGTACAGTCGCGCGAGCCGCTCACCCTGGACCTCGCCAGTGGGGGTCACCTCTACCTGGCAGGGTCCGCACAGTCGGGCCGGTCCACCGCCCTACGCACCATCGCGGGATCGCTGGCGGGGGCATGCTCCCCGTACGACGTCCACCTCTACGCCATCGACTGCGGAGCCAACGCGCTCCTCCCCCTGGTGTCGCTCCCGCACTGTGGGGCCGTGGTCACCCGCGACCAACTGGACCGCTGCGAACGCCTCCTGACTGCTCTCGCCACCGAGGTGGCCCGGCGCCAGCAACTCCTCGCCGAAGCAGGCTTCGCCTCACTGGCGGAACAGCGCGCCGCCGTAGCGGCCACCGACCGCCTTCCCTGGATGGTCCTCCTGCTCGACCGCTGGGAAGGCTTCGTCGCCGCGTTCGAGAACTACGACTATGGCCGCCTCGTCGACGCCGTCATGCGCCTCCTACGCGAAGGCGCCGCCGTCGGTCTCCGCGCAGTATTCACCGGCGACCGCACCGGACTCAGTGGCCAGGTCTCCACCGTCTTCGACCGCCGCCTGATCCTGCGCATGGCCGACCCCAACGACTACGGGTACGCGGGCCTCCAGGAGAAGCAGGTCCCTGCGGCCATGCCCCCGGGCCGTGCACTGGAACTCGTCACTCCCGGCGCGCCCCTACGCGAATCGCAGATCGGCCTCTTGGGAGACGATCCCTCTGGCACGGCCCAGGTCGCCGCCCTGCAGGAGATAGCCCGTACGTGCATGAGCCGGTACGGCCGCCTGCCCCGCAAGCAGTGCCCCATCCATGTGGACGAGCTGCCCGTACGGGTCACGTACCGCGAGGCGATGGCCCTCGACCAGGACTTCCTGGCCCCGTCCGCCCTCTGGACCCTGGTCGGCGTAGGCGGCGACACCCTCGCCCCCATCGGAATCGACCTCCTCCATGAAGGCCCCGGTTTCACTGTGGCCGGCCCACCGCGCTCGGGCCGTTCCGCCACGCTCCGTACGATCGTGCACTCGCTCCTCGACCCCACTGTGGGCGGCGGGCTCGTACCGGTAGCGCTCATCACCCCGCGCCGTTCCCCGCTCCGCCTCCTGGCTGGCCGCCCCGGCGTACTCGGCGTCCTCACCGGCGACTCCGACGCGGACGACCTCGTGAACGCCATCGGCGACGAGCACCGCTACGTCGTCGTCGTGGACGACGCCGAACTCCTCGACGAGACCGAACTGGACGACGCCCTGCGCGAAGTCCTCCGTACCGCCCGGGACGGCGAGCACGCGGTCGTCATCGGCGGTACGACCACGGACCTGGGGCGCGGCTACCGCGGCTTCCTGTCCGACACCCGGCGCTCACGTTCGGGGGTCCTGCTCTCCGTCGACTCCCCCGACGACGGAGACATCTTCGGCCTGCGGCTGCCCCGCAACGCACCCCTAGGCGGACCCACCGGACGCGGCCTTTTCGTCGCCACAGGCGCGACCACGCAGATCCAGGTGGCCCTGCCGCCTCCGGTCAGCGGAGATTCCGCAGACAGGGGCTCCGGACGGTGACGAGCACCCCGGCGTCCCCCTCGCCCGGGATCAACTCGACAACGAAGCCCTCCGCGTCCTCGAAGAACGCCTCATGCCGCCGCCCCACGGCCTCATGGTCCTTCGCCAACCCTTCCGCGAGGCGATCCACCGTCTCCTGCCCACGCTCTCCGTCCCGCGTCCCGTCGAGCGTCGTCACCACCTCCACGGCTCCGCTCCCAAAGGGCTGGACCAACCCCTTCTCACGTCCCGCGTAGGCCCAGCACCCACCCGCCCTGACGCGTACCGACGCCCGTCCTTCCTCGGCGACTTCCTCGAGCTTCGCTTCGGCCCGCCGCTCCGCCTCGTACCGGCCCATGGAACTGAACCGATCCGCGTACTGCCGGTACTGCTTGCCCGGGTCATAGAAGTCGGATGCAAGCCCCGTACACCATCCGGCCGTGGCCACCCCAACGACGAGCCACCCGGACATCAGCCCAAGCCCCAGCCAAGGCGACCCGCGCAACATGAGGAAGAGCCCACCGCCAAGGCAAACGAACGCGCAGACCACCGCGACCGCCAGCACCAGGCCCAGCGAGGGAGGCTTGGGCATCCACTGCCGATCAGGCGCCATCCCTATGCCCCAGGGCCACAGCAGCAACGGTACGGAGGCCAGCAAGCACACACCCGCCGCGAGAACGGCCCCGCCGAACACCCGAGCCAATGCGCCCATGGCCCCAGGTTCCGCGTTCGGCACGCACCTGTCACGACGCAGCACCATGATCACTGACGCGGGCGGCGGCGCCAGGGCGGCGAGAACTCCAAGGCTGCACGGGTGCATGGTCTCGGGGCCGGGCGCATGATCTAGGGGCGGGACGCCAGGATGGCCTCGAAGACCTGCGCCAGCTCCGCGGCGTCCTCACCGGCGTGGTGGGTGTGGGGCAGGCCGTCCAGGTCGAGCTTCTGCTTGATGATGCTCTTGCGCGAGCTGACCCATTCGCAGCCGTGCAGGCCCATCCAGTAGCTCCGCAGGTCGATTCCGGCGCCGCTCGCGTTGAACGGGCTCTTGCCGAGGAACCGCAGGAAGTACCAGTGCACGAACATCCCGTCGAAAACGGCCGGCCCGGCCAGGAACACCGGCCGGCCGATCTTCCTCAGGCCATTGATCCACTTCGTGGCGGACGCCATCGCCTCCTCGGCCGCCGGTGCCTCCCGTACGAGCCGGTCACGGTCGAGCCCCGACACCGCCAGCGCCTCCGGTACGAAGTCGTCCGAGATCGGCCGCAGCTCCGTGTAGAACATGAGGTCGGACCGTCCCGTGACCGCCATTCCCAGCGAGATCATGCTGTACGGCCCGGGAATCGGCCCGTCCGCCTCGACATCGACGGCGATGTACAACTCCGGAAGCTTCTCCATGCCCGCGAAACTACCGGCGCGTCCTGGCCAGATCCATCAGATAAACGGCCCTTGAAACCGCCGTCGCATGAACGGCCCTCCCGCCGCCGGCATGAATTCGTCTTCCACGAGATCTTCCACGTGGTCTCCACGAATGGATGCCGCACGGGTGGATGGCGCACGGGTGGATGACGCATGGGTGCGGCGGTTCGGGCGCCAGGAGGTGGGAAGCGGGCCCCGGCCTCGGGGGGATGGGCCGGGGCCCGCAGTCATGGGGAGGCGGGCGTCAGCGCGTGGCCGCCTCGATGTTCTGCTGGGAACGCTTGATGTCCTGGCTGCCCTGCTCCAGCGCGACGGCCATCTTGTCGAAGGCGCTCTTGGCCTCCAGCCAGGCGCTGCGGAACCTGTCGGCCTGCGGGCCCCACCAGATGTCCTGGCTGCTGACGGTACGGCCGTTGAGGTCCTTGATCAGGGCGTCGAGGTTCCGGGAGTGCTTGTTGAACGTCCGGGACAGATCTTCCAGCGCCGCGATGCTGGCGCCCCTCTTGTCTGTCATGACCGACCCTTCCGTTACTGGAACGCTTCATCACTACAACGCTGCGTCGTTGGAACGAGTGTCGCTGGAACGAGCTCGGTATTGCAGGGTGCTTTCCAGGCAATGCCGACAGCCTACGGGTCATCGTTCGCAGGAATCCAGCGGGCATCGACCGCCCGGCCGCCGAATGTGTCGTCCATACCTCGTCGCGCCATGGCCGGACCTGGCCAGCGAGCCCTCGAAATCAGCAGGTGCTTGCGGACGCCGTTCCGCGGCGATGTCAGGCCGAACGATGTCAGGCCGTACGAGCCGGGCCGTACGATGCCGGGCCGTACGGCGGCGCTACCGGCTGGGAGCCGGGTCGTTGACGGGGGTGGCCTTGGGGTCGATGACCCGTTCACCGGTGAGGGTGATGCGTTCGCCCTGGGTGGTGAAGTCGAAGCGCCGGCGGATGGACTGGATGACCTTGCCGGTGCGGTAGCGGACCTCGGTGTGCTCGATGGCCTCAAGGGTGATGTGGTCGCCGGAACGGACGGCTCGGGCGGGTTCGAGGCGGGTACGGGCGCCGGTGTACGGAGGGCCGCCCTCGATCGGGGCGCGGTTCCGGTTCTCCAGTTCGCGTACGGCGCGTTCCTGGACCTTGGCCACCTTCGGGGATATGACGACGCCCAGGATCTCGTCAGGGACGCTCTCGGGGCGTTCCCGGGAACGCTGGACGAGGGCCTGCGACCGGTTCTGCACGAGGGTGCTCGCCGCGGCGGTGAGCTGCTTCTTGGTGTCCTCGTCGACCGTGGGCAGGTCACGGCCGAGCGCGGACGAGGGTGGTACGAGGCAGGCGGCCACGGCGAGCACCAGCCCCAGGCGCGTCCAGTGACGGACCATCCAGTCTCCCGGGTCATCGGCTGATCAATCGGGAAGATACACCTGGTGGGCGAATCTCCGGGCGTTCTCGGGCCGTTCTCTTGGCCGTCGCCCGGGCCGTTCTCGGGAGGGACCCGGGGAATGAAAACGGTTATCATCATGTTGACGCCCACGTAGGTCACGACGGGAGGGATAGCAATGCAGAACATTCATCCGGAGTACCGGCCCGTCGTCTTCCGTGACCGGAGTGCGGACTACGCCTTCCTGACGCGGTCGACGGCCGGCAGCGAGCAGACGATCGAGTGGACCGACGGCAACAGCTACCCCGTCATCGACGTGGACGTGTCGTCCGCGAGCCACCCGTTCTACACAGGCCGGGGCCGCGTGCTGGACACCACCGGGGCCGTGGAGAGGTTCAAGCGGCGGTACGGGCGGTAAGGCCACCGAGACGGCAGGAACCCCAAGACAGACACCCCAAGACAGACGTAGAGCAAGCGGCGGGCCATGAGGCCCGCCGCTTGCTTTTTGACGTCTCGCCTCCTGGCACCCGCCCTCCCTCCTGGCACCCGACCTCGCTGCACTCCTGGGTCGCGGAGCCCGACCCCGCCGAAGAAGGTTGACAGCCATACTTGGCTATGTACTATCCAACTACGCACTTAAAGTACTAGCCATCTAGATAAAAGGACCTCGGGATGATCGACTTCTACCTGGACGCCCGGTCCGGCGTCTCGCCGTACCTGCAGCTGGTCCGCCAGGTGCGGCAGGCGCTGCGGCTGGGACTGCTGCGTGAGGGCGATCAGCTCCCGACGGTCAAAGAGGTGGTGGCGCGGCTGGCGATCAACCCCAACACGGTGCTGAAGGCGTATCGGGAGCTGGAGCACGAGGGCCTGGTCGGTGCGCGGCCGGGCGTGGGGACGTTCGTGACGGCGACGCTGGCCGACGCGTCGCTGGCGGCGCACGGGCCGTTGCGGCAGGACCTGCAGCGCTGGCTGACCAAGGCCCGGATGGCCGGGCTCGACGACGAGAGCATCGAGGCGTTGTTCATGACGACCTTTCGGACCGCCGCTCAGGAGGACATAGCGTGACCGCCGTCCCGCAAGCTCAGGGACCGGGCACGGCCTCGGACCGCTCGCGCGCCGCGAGTTCCCGCAGAGCCTGATGGAGGTCCGGCGATGATCTGGCTGTCCTGGCGCCAGTTCCGCGCCGCCGCCGCGATGATGTTCGGTGCCCTCGCCGCGCTCGCCGCCGTTCTGAGCCTGACCGGCCCGGGCCTGGCCGACGACTACTCCACCGGAATCGCCGCGTGCGTCGCCCAAGGCGCCGACGGTTGCTCGGACTTCTTCCAGCGGTTCTACCACGACAACGCGGCCGCCTTCCTAGGCCTCACCGCCGTCATGCTGGTCATGCCCGCCCTGGTCGGGCTGTTCTGGGGGGCGCCGCTCATCGCCCGTGAACTGGAGGCCGGTACGCACCGGCTGGTGTGGAACCAGAGCATCACCCGTACCCGCTGGCTGGCCGTCAAGCTCGCCCTCACCGGCCTGGCCGCGATGATCGCCGCGGGTCTGTGCAGCCTCGCGGTGACCTGGTGGTCCGGCCCCATCGACAAGAGCGCCGCCAACAATTCCCCGAGCTTTCCGACCGCTCCGCCGACCAGCCAAGGCGGTCGACCAGCCCGGACAGGAGGGCGACCAGCCCGGGAGGGACGGCGGCCGGGCCCGGCGTGGAGGGCGGTCTGCCGGGTAGCGCGCCGAGCTGCGGCCCGTCCCCTATCAGTAGGGCGTTGTGCACCATAAGGAGACCCTTACGAAAGTCAGGCACGGGGATTATCTAGACTGCGCGTGCGAGGTTGAGGGAGGAGACCCACGTGCGCAAGGTCCTGATCGCCAACCGCGGTGAGATCGCGGTCCGTATTGTCCGTGCCTGTCGCGACGCCGGGCTGGCCAGTGTCGCGGTGTACGCCGAGCCGGACCTGGACGCCCTGCACGTTCGGGTCGCCGACGAGGCACATGCCCTGGGCGGCCAGACAGCGGCCGACAGTTACCTGAACATAGACAAGATTCTGAAGATCGCCGTGGATTCCGGTGCGGACGCCGTGCATCCCGGTTACGGCTTCCTGGCCGAGAACGCCGATTTCGCCACCGCCGTCGAGGCGGCGGGGCTGACCTGGATCGGTCCGTCCCCCGAGGCGATCACCGCGCTGGGCGACAAGGTGCAGGCCCGGCACATCGCCCAGAAGGTGGGCGCGCCGCTGGTGGCCGGCACCAAGGACCCCGTCTCGGGTTCCGACGAGGTCGTGGCGTTCGCCGAGGAGCACGGCCTGCCGATCGCCATCAAGGCGGCGTTCGGCGGCGGCGGGCGCGGGCTGAAGGTGGCCCGGACCTTGGACGAGGTCGCCGACATGTACGAGTCGGCCGTACGGGAGGCCGTCTCGGCGTTCGGGCGCGGGGAGTGCTTCGTCGAGCGCTACCTCGACCGTCCGCGCCATGTGGAGACCCAGTGCCTGGCCGACAAGCACGGCAATGTGGTGGTCGTCTCCACGCGTGACTGCTCGCTGCAGCGCCGGCACCAGAAGCTCGTGGAGGAGGCTCCGGCCCCGTTCCTGAGCGAGGAGCAGCTCGAACTGCTGTACCGCTCGTCCAAGGCCATCCTCAAGGAGGCCGGGTACGTCGGTGCCGGTACGTGCGAGTTCCTGGTCGGCCAGGACGGGACGATCTCCTTCCTGGAGGTCAACACCCGGCTGCAGGTCGAGCACCCGGTGACCGAGGAGGTCGCGGGGATCGACCTGGTCCGCGAGATGTTCCGGATCGCCGACGGCGAGGAGCTCGGGTACGGCGACCCGGAGCTGCGCGGGCACTCGATCGAGTTCCGGATCAACGCCGAGGACCCGGGCCGCAACTTCCTGCCGGCCGTGGGCACGCTCACGACCTGGCAGCCGCCGTCGGGCCCGGGCGTACGGCTGGACTCCGGCTGCGTCGAGGGGCAGACGATCCCGCAGGCGTTCGACTCCATGATCGCCAAGCTGGTCGTGACCGGCGCCACGCGCAGGCAGGCCGTGGAACGGTCGCGGCGGGCGCTGGCGGAGTTCGAGGTGGCGGGGATGCCGACGGTGCTCCCGTTCCACCAGGCCGTCCTGAACGACCCGGCCTTCATCCCCGAGGTCGACGACGAGCCGTTCAAGATCCACACTCGCTGGATCGAAACCGAGTTCGACAACACGATCCCGCCGTACGAGGGCGAGATCGCCTCGCCCGACGACGCGGACGCCGGCGAGCGCGAGCGGGTGACCGTCGAGGTCGGCGGCAAGCGGGTCGAGGTCGTCCTGCCGGCCGGGTTCGGTGCCGGCTCGGCAGGCGGCGCGGGGGCGGGCGCGGGCAAGTCCGCCCCGGCCAAGCGGCGCGGCGGCAAGAAGGGCGGCGGAGCCGCTGCTTCGGGCGACTCGCTGGTCAGCCCGATGCAGGGCACCATCGTCAAGATCGTCGCTGCGGACGGCGCCGAGGTGGCGGCCGGCGACCCGATCGTGGTCCTGGAGGCCATGAAGATGGAGCAGCCGCTGAACGCCCACAAGGCCGGTACGATCACCGGCCTGGCGGCGGAGGTCGGCCAGACCGTCTCCAACGGCGCCGTGATCTGCGAGATCAAGGACTCCTGAGGCGGCGAACACCCGTACACGAGCATCCGTACGCGAGCACTGCGTCCAGACGTTCGGGCACTTGAGCCGAGGCGATGCGCCCCCGGCCCCGAGATGGGGCCGGGGGCGCCCGTGTCTCTGGGATCCGTGGTTCTGGAGACCCGTGTTTCTGGAGAGGCTGGGGACCTCGACCAGCCTTGGGACCTATGGCAGGCCACAAGGCCGGGTATGCCCGGATTAGGCGGAACTGGCGGAACTCGCGGAACGTACGGCGACGCCTGCTCGTCTACCAGGTGAGGAGGCCTTTTACCAGATGAACACCGCCGAGATCAACACCGGTCAGATCAACGCTGATCAGATCAACGCTGATCAGATCAACGCTGATCAGATCAACAACGGTCGGATCAACAACGGACCGGTGCGTACCGGACCCCGACGAGGGCGGGCGGTCCGCCGCGGCGCGCTGGCGGTGGTCGCGGCCGCCGTGTTCGCGATGCTGTTCGGCTTCGCCGCCCCCGCACAGGCGGACGACAACGCGTCCACGATCGCCAACGGCCTGATGAACTCCCGGTTGTACGTGACCAGCGAGGCGCAGGCCCAGGCGCAGGGCGCGGCCGCCATCGACCAGAACGCCGTACGGTCGGCGCTCGACAAGCAGGACGAGGCCGACATCCGGGCCGTGGTGGTCCGCAACGGCGTCGGCCAGCAGTCCATGGGCCAGATGCTCGTCGCGGTCAAGAGCCGCGTCGACAAGGGCGAGACCTACGTCGCGATCACGGCGGACGGCTCAAAGATGACGGGTATCTCCGACACGTTCAGCACCCGGGAGATCAACCAGCTGATCGCCCGTTCCGACCCCGCGAGCAACGTCCAGACGCGGCTGACCGCGTTCGCCGACGTCGCCGAGACCAAGGCCGACGAGAAGGCCCGCACCGGCATGATCGGCGGCTTCTTCACGCTCGGCATCGTGGTCCTGGTCATGGCCGGCGCGTTCGGCGCGTTCCTCGTCGCCGGCAAGCGCCGCCGCGACCGTGAGATCCGCGAGATGGCCGAACTGAAGAGGGGCGTCGAGGAGGACGTGACGCTGCTCGGCGAGGACATCGCCGCGCTGGACCTCAACGTCATGGACAAGAGCCTCGATCCCGGTACGCGCCAGGACTACGAGCACGCCATGAACTCCTACGACGAGGCCAAGGTGGCGACCGAACGGGCCGCGCGGCCGACCGACATGCAGAAGGTCACCGAAGCCCTGGAGAACGGCCGCTACCACATGACCGCCACGCGGGCCCGGCTCGCGGGCGACCCCGTACCGGAACGGCGCGCACCGTGCTTCTTCAACCCGCAGCACGGCCCGTCCGCGCAGGACGTCACTTGGGCGCCCCCTGGCGGCGTGGCGCGTTCCGTACCGGCGTGCGAGATGGACGCCCAGCGTGTCCTGAGCGGCCAGGCACCCGACGTCCGGATGGTCCCGTACGGCGACGGCCGCAGGCCCTACTACGACGCGGGCCCGGCGTACGCGCCGTACGCGGGCGGCTACTACGCCGGATACGGCGGCATGGACCTGCTCGGCGGGATGATGATCGGCACCATGCTCGGCTCCATGATGAGCGGCGGCTTCTACGGAGGTGGCGGCGACATGGGAGGCGGCTTCGGCGGTGAAGGCGGCGACGTCGGCGGAGGCTGGGACTTCGGCAGCGGCGACTTCGGCGGCGGAGGCGACTTCGGCGGCTTCTAGCGCCGTGCCCCAGGCCTGGCTTCTAGCGCCGTGCCCCAGGCCTAGGGCAGAGGCGTGGGCCGGGCCTGGGGCGGCCCACGCCATTGGCCGGCTGTACGGGTGGCCGGCTGTACGGGCCGACGCGGGTGGGTCAGTATGCGTGTTCGGTCATGAGGCGGCGGGAGGCCTCGGTGATGCTGCCCGACAGCGACGGGTAGACGGCGAACGTGTGCGCGACCTGGTCGACGGTCAGGTGCTGCTGTACGGCGACCGACACGCCGAGGATCAGTTCGCTGGCCCGGGGCGCCACGATCACGCCGCCGAGCACGATGCCCGTGGACGGCCGGCAGAACAGCTTGACGAAGCCGTCCTCGAAGCCCTGCATCTTGGCACGGGCGTTGCTGAACAGCGGGAGCATGACCGTACGGGCGTTGACGTCACCGGAGTCGACCATCACCTGCGTCACGCCCACCGAGGCGACCTCGGGGTCGGTGAAGATGTTGGACGACACCCAGCCGAGCTTGAGCGGCTGGACGGCCTCGCCGAGCGCGTGCCACATGGCGATCCGGCCCTGCATGCCCGCCACCGAGGCCAGCATCAGGATGCCGGTGCAGTCACCGGAGGCGTAGATGTGCGGGACGCTCGTCCGGGAGACCTTGTCGACCTCGACGAAGCCGCGCGCGCTGAGCTTCACGCCGGACTTCTCCAGGCCGATCCCGCGCGTGTTGGGCTCCATCCCGACGGTCATCAGGCAGTGTGAGCCCCTGACCTTGCGGCCGTCCTCAAGGGACACCACCACGCTGTCGCCGTCGCGCTCGACCCCGGCCGCCCGCGAACGCGACATGACGTTCATGCCCCGGCGCAGGAAGACCTCCTGGAGGACGGCGGCGGCGTCGGCATCCTCGGTGGGCAGGATCCGGTCGCGCGAGGACACCAGCGTGACCTTGGATCCGAGCGAGAGGTAGGCGCCGGCCAGCTCGGCACCGGTGACGCCGGAGCCGACCACGATCAGTTCCTTGGGCAGTTCGGGCAGGTCGTACAGCTGGCGCCAGTTGAGGATGCGCTCGCCGTCGGGCTCGGAACCCGGCAGCACGCGCGGGGTGGCGCCGGTGGCGAGCAGGATGACGTCGGCCCGCAGATGGCGGTCGCCGACCGCGACGACATGCGGCTCCACCAGCCGCGCCTCACCCCGGATGATCTTGACTTCCTCGTAGGCCAGCCGCTCGGCGACATCGAACGACTGCGCCCGCGCCAGGTCCTTCACCCGCTTGTTGACGGTGGGAAGATCGACCTCCAGCCCGCCGACGATGCCGTCCGGGCCGCCGTTGAAGCGCAGCCCGAGCCCTGCGGACTCGGAGACCACGGCCATCCGGGTCGAAGTGGCGATGAGCGTCTTGGAGGGCACGCAGTCGGTCAGCACACAGGCGCCGCCGGGGCCGTCGCGTTCCACCACGGTCACGTCGGCGCCGAGCTGCGCCGCGACGAGGGCGGCCTCGTAACCGCCGGGGCCTCCTCCGATGATCAAGATCCGGGTAGTCACGCTTCCCATTGTTTCTCATCGGGGGCGATGACCTGACCAGGACACCGCGTAACCAGGACAGCTCGTACCAGGACAGCTCGTACCAGGACAGCTCGTACCAGGACAGCTCGTACCCAGGACAGCTCGTACCCAAGGGAACAGGTAACCAGGGACACCCGGCCGTCGGCTGCGTCCGCGTGGCCTAGGCCGCTCGCCCCAGGCCGCGAGGGCGCGAGGCCGCTGGGCCCGGCTCGGCTCGGCTCGGCTCGACCCGGCCCGGCCCGGCCCGGCCCAACTCCATCGACCGGTGCGCTGGACCCGGGCCGCGCGAGTTCGGGGAACTGACGTACGCTTGACGACCGTGGCACTGTACGCGGCGTACGCCTCCAACATGGATCCGGACCAGATGGCGGTCCGGGCTCCGCACTCGCCCATGCGCGGTACCGGCTGGCTCGCGGGCTGGCGGCTCACCTTCGGCGGCCAGGAGGTCGGCTGGGAGGGCGCTCTTGCGACGGTGGCGGAGGACCGCCACGAGCAGGTCTTCGTCGTGCTGTACGACGTTCCGGCCTGGGACGAGACCGAGCTGGACGGCTGGGAGGGCGCGGCCCTCGGCGTCTACCGCAAGATCAGGGTGCGGGTCTCCACGCTGGAGGGCGACGTCCTGTGCTGGATGTACGTCCTCGACGACTACGAGGGCGGCCTGCCGTCGGCCCGCTATCTGGGCATCCTCGCCGACGCCGCCGAGGTGGCCGGCGCGCCCGACGACTACGTGAAGGAATTGCGCAACCGCCCCTGCAAGTCGATCGGCGACTAGCGGACCACGCGGCCCGGGGAACCACACAGCCCGAGGAACCTCACGTCCAGGGAACCCCCTGCAGGACAATCCCGCGCCCAAGAGTCCCCCGGTCAGAAGAACCTCGCGTCCAGAGAACCTTCGCGCCCAAAGAACTTCTGGTACTAGAGAATTCCCGCGCCAGAACCTCCTGCACCAGAGAACCTCCTGCGCCAGAGAACTCCCGGACCAGAGCGCCGGTAGTGTCGACCTGGTGAGCAATGATGCTTTTCCACGGGCCCGAGCCGCCGCGGAGCGGCTGCGGGAGCTGACGTCCTTCGACTCCTTCGACGTGGCCCTGGTGATGGGGTCCGGCTGGGTACCGGCCGCCGACGCGCTCGGCGAGCCTCTGACGGAGCTGACGGTCACCGAACTGCCCGGCTTCGCGCCCCCCGCCGTCGAGGGCCACGCGGGGAAGATCCGCGTGGTGGAGATCGGCGGCCGGCGCGCGCTGGTCTTCCTTGGCCGTACGCACCTGTACGAGGGGCTGGGCGTCGATCCGGTCGTGCACGGTGTCCGTACGGCGCTGGCGGCCGGAGTGCACACCGTGGTCCTGACGAACGCGGCGGGCGGGCTCCGTCCCGAACACCAACAGGTCGGCGACCCGGTGCTGATCTCCGACCATCTCAACCTGTCCGGTGACAACCCGCTCACCGGCCCGACCTTCCTGGACCTCACGGAGGCGTACTCGGGACGCCTGCGGGCGCTGGCCCGCGAGGTGGACCCGTCGCTGGCCGAGGGCGTGTACGCGGCGTTCCGCGGCCCGACGTACGAGACGCCCGCCGAGATCCGCATGCTCCGTACGCTCGGTGCCGACATGATCGGGATGTCCACGGTCCTGGAGACGATCGCGGCGCGGCAGGGCGGTGCCGAGGTTCTGGGCGTGTCGCTGGTGACCAACATGGCGGCGGGGCTGGCCGAGGGAACTCTCGATCACGAAGAGGTCCTCGCCGCGGGCCGCGTGGCCGCCGGCAAGATGGGGACCTTGCTCGGAACGGTCATCTCCAAACTGTGAACGAGCCTCCTGCCGTGAAAGAGCCCATGCCTTGAACGAGCCCCATGCGGTGAAGGAACGCCGACGCAAGCAGGCCGAGGAGTGGCTGGCCCAGGATCCCGATCCCGTGACCCGCGACGAGCTGCGCGAGATCCTGGAGGCTGGGGATGAAGCGGCTCTGGCTGATCGGTTCGGGGCCCGGCTGGAGTTCGGCACGGCGGGGCTGCGCGGCGAGCTGGGCGCGGGCCCTAACCGGATGAACCGCGTCACGGTCATGCGCGCCGCCGCCGGCCTGGCGGCCCGCCTGCGTACCGGCAACGCAACGACCAGGACGGGCGGAAAGGCTCCCAGAACGGACGACGCGGCTACTGGAACGAGCGGAAAGGCTGCTGGAACGGGAAGCGCGGCTGCCGAGGCAGGCGGTGTGGCCGGCGGTGTGGTGATCGGGTACGACGCGCGGTACGGGTCGGAACGGTTCGCGCTCGACACGGCGGCGGTCGTCACGGGTGCGGGGCTCAAGGCCTGGCTACTCCCCCGGACGCTGCCCACCCCGGTACTGGCGTTCGCCGTACGGCTTCTGGGGGCCTCCGCGGGCGTGATGGTGACCGCGAGCCACAACCCGCCGCGGGACAACGGTTACAAGGTCTACTGGGACGACGGGGCGCAGATCGTACCGCCGCTCGACAGCGAGATCTCGGCGGCCATCGACGCGGTCGGACGGGTGGACGCGCTACCGCTCGGCGACGACTGGACGGTCCTGGGCGACGAGATCGTCGAGGCCTACCTGGACGCCCTGTCCGGTCTCCCGCTCGGCGATGCCCGCGACGTCACGACGGTCTATACACCGCTGCACGGCGTGGGCCGAGAGGTCCTGCTGCGTGCCTTCGCTCGCGCCGGATTCCCCGAGCCGACCGTCGTACCCGAGCAGGCCGAGCCCGACCCGGACTTCCCGACGGTCGCGTTCCCGAACCCCGAAGAGCCCGGCGCCATGGACCTGGCACTCGACCTCGCCCGCGACGCGGACATCGCCGATGTCCCGGACATGTCCGGAGGCACGCACCGGACCGGAGCCGTGGACCTAGTGATCGCGAACGACCCGGACGCGGACCGCTGCGCCGTGGCCGTCCCGAGCCATGCCGAACGTGCCGACCGAGCAGAAAGGGCCGACCTAGCAGGAAGCGCCGGCCGAGCAGGACGGCAGCTCACCGGCGACGAACTCGGGGGACTGCTCGCCGAGCACGTCCTGCGGAACACTCCATCGGATGCGCCTGGCGACCGGCTCGTCGTGACGACGATCGTGTCCTCCTCGCTGCTGGCCCGGATCGCCGAGGCGTACGGAGCGCGCTCGGCCCGGACCCTGACCGGCTTCAAGTGGATCATGAAGGCCGGGGACGGGATCGTCTACGGGTACGAGGAGGCGCTCGGCTACAGCGTGGGCGGGATCGTCCGCGACAAGGACGGCATCGGCGCGGCGCTCACGATCGCCGCCATGGCCGCCGAGGCCAAGCGGGACGGCCGGACGCTCCTTGATCTCCTGGACGACCAGGCCCGCCGGTACGGCCTGCACGCGACCGCGCAGCTGTCCATCCGGGTACGGAATCTCGCGCTGATCCCCGAGGCCCTGGAACGCCTGCGGGTCGCTCCTCCGGCCGAGCTTGCCGGGTTCGCCGTCGAACGCTTCGATGACCTTGCACAGGGTGTGGACGGGCTGCCGCCCACCGAGGGGCTGCGGTTCGAGCTGGCCTCGTCCGCGCGAATCGTCGTCCGTCCGTCCGGCACCGAGCCCAAGCTCAAGTGCTACCTGGAGGTCGTACGGCCCGTACACGAAGACGTGGCCGCCACGCGGGCCGAGGCGGCACGAGATCTGGACGCCCTCCGCGACGCCCTCTCCACCGCCCTCGCCCTGGACTGAGCCTCAGGTCGGCAGGCCGAGCCCAAGGTCAACAGAGCAGTTCCAAGTCAACAGAGCAAGCCTTCAGGCCGGCAGAGCACAGTCCCAGGCCAGCAGAGAGAGCGTCAGGTCAGCAGAGCAAGTCTCAGGCCGGCAGGGGCAGTCTCAGGTCACTGAGCAGCTTCAGGTCACCAGAGCAAGCAAGGCCGCGACCGCGACCAGCGCGCCCGGGACCGCCAGCGCCGCGACCGCCTTCCGCGACCAGGTGATCTTGCCGCCCGGCTCCGCGTCTTCCGCAGGAGGCGCGGTCTTCGATGCCTTCACCTTCGGAGTGTGGCTCTTGGCCAGATCATTGAGCTGCTGGACGGCGTACATGGTGGGCGTGCTGTTCCTCAAGGCCGCCGCGGCGGCGCCCTGGGCGCCCGCGGCCTCCCGTCGCTGCCGGGCCTCGGCCTTGGCACGGGCGCGCGGCGACGTCTGGTGCACCCAGGCCTTGACCTTTCGCTCCTCGCCGCCCTGCTCCTTGAACAGGAATGTCAGGGCCTCCGTACCTTCGATCTTGCGCGAGGACGGCCACGGGACCCGTACGTCCCGCATCGGGTTCCGTACCGTGATTCCCTGCTCGTCGGCGACCACGGCCGGGCGCAGGCCCATGACGTACGCGATGCCGCAGCCGAGCAGGAGCAGCGCGGCCATGACCAGCGCGGCCACGTCCCGGCCGCGCACGGCGATATCGATGAGATTGAGCGTGGCGAAGGCCAGCCACGCCCAGGCGCCCACCCGTGCGGCGGTGGACCGGATCGTCAGCAGCGGGGTCATGCCAACATCTTTCCAGGGGACACGGCACTCCAGGGACACAGCGCTCTAGGACACAGCGCTCTAGGGACCAAGGACACAGTGCTCTAGGGACACAGCATTGCGAGGGCCGGCGTTCAGCGACACGGAACGCATTGGTCATGGGACACCTGGGATGCCGAACGCCACGGGACACGGGCCACGGGCCGCCAGACCAGCGACAGACGCGATCCCTGCCGCCGAAAACTCGCCCCCCCACCGCGGAGGACTTAAATCCCGGTCGGGAAGGCGCCCCATCCTTGTCAGGGAAGATCCTTGTCAGGGACGACTCAATCCTGGTCGCGGAGCGCTGCGAATCCGGGCTTGATGATGTTGTTGATGAGCTCCAGCCGTTCGTCGAACGCGATGAAGGCCGACTTCATCGCGTTCACCGTGAACCACTGCAGGTCATCCCATCCGTAGTCGAACGCCTCCACCAGCTTGTCCAGCTCCAGCGACGGCAGGGTTCCACTCATCAGCCGGTTGTCGGTGTTGACCGTGACCCGGAAGCTCAGCCGCCGCAGCAACCCGATCGGATGCTCCGCGATCGACTTGGCGGCCCCCGTCTGGATATTGGACGTCGGGCACATCTCCAGCGGGATCCGCTTGTCCCGTACGTACGCGGCCAGCCGACCCAGCTGAGGGTTGCCGTCCTCGTCCTCGGTGATGTCGTCGATGATCCGTACACCGTGGCCGAGCCGGTCGGCACCGCACCACTGGATCGCCTGCCAGATCGACGGCAGTCCGAAGCCCTCGCCCGCGTGAATGGTGAAGTGGGAGTTCTCGCGCTGGAGGTACTCGAAGGCGTCCAGGTGGCGGGTCGGCGGGTAGCCGGCCTCCGCGCCCGCGATGTCGAAGCCGACCACGCCGGCGTCCCGGTACCGGACGGCCAGCTCGGCGATCTCCATGCTCCGCGCCTGGTGCCGCATCGCGGTCACGAGCGTCCCGACCTGGATCCCGTGATCACGGCTGCCCTGGGCGAACCCGTCCAGGACCGCCTCGACGACCTGCTCCAGCGGCATTCCGGTCGCGGTGTGCAGCTCCGGCGCGTACCGCACCTCCGCGTACACCACACCGTCCTTGGCCAGGTCCTCCGCGCACTCGTACGCGACGCGGGTCAGCGCCTCGGCCGACTGCATGACCCCCACGGTGTGCGAGAAGGTCTCCAGGTAGCGTTCCAGCGACCCGGAGTTGGACGCCTCGGTGAACCACGTACGCAGGTTGCCGGGGTCGGTCGTCGGCAGGTCCTCGTACCCGGCGTCCCGCGCCAGTTCCACGATGGTCTCGGTCCGCAGACCGCCGTCCAGGTGATCGTGCAACAGCACCTTCGGCGCGCGCCGGATGTCTTCGAGAGACGGACGATCGTTCATCTGAACGAATCTACTCCCCGCTCCCCACTCTCACGTTGGCAACTCTCGCCGACGAACCGGCCGTTACTCAGTAATGATCGTCCCGCCGACCCTCCCAAACAGGCCTTGGCCGTACCCGCTCCTCCACTGTCCTCGCCCCCAGGCTTTCCCGACCTTGGAGGCCAGATCAGGGGGCCGGGGGCCAGGGGCCGAAGGCTGGAGGCCGGGCGGGCCATGGCCGAGGCGGGGCGGGGCGGGGACGGAGACAACAGGGCCGGGGAACGGGAAACGGGGGCAGTGGTGGGGGCGGCGCTGCGTACGGGGGCGCCCCTCCAGCGTCAAGGGCGCTTCGCGTCGCTTCGCGATCGGCCTCCGGCCGACCCTTGACCCTGGAGCCTCTGCGCCCCCTGAAGGCAGTCCCATCGGGCAGGCTCCGCCTGCCCCGCCCGACGCGCCACCCCCACCCCTTCCAAAGCTCCAAGGAGGCTCCTCGCGCAAGAGGGAGTCGTTTTCAACGTGACGAGGTCTCGCGGAATTGAAAGACGTGGATACCTTGGCTATGCAGCCCCACATGGAATAGATAACACTGAAGTTTGCGAACCTTTTGCGTTGACTTTGAGTTGGCTCTCAGTACGAATGATCGCATGTTCGCATGGTTCGCCAAATTCGCGCAGCCGAGGGTGTACGTGGTCAGCTTCACCCTTCCAAGGTAACCAGCATTTAGGCACCCTTCCTTCTCCTGGACCGCCCTTCGCGATATCGGCGACATGTCCGTCGACCACATGGCGGGACTGCGCTTTCTATCCCACTTTGTACGCTCCCTTGCAGGTCATAGGTCCCTTCTTCAGATCACAGAGTGCGCTCCTCGATCTAGCCTTTTCTCAAACCACCCTTTCCTACTCCGGAGAACTCTCAGAATTTCGCAGCCCTGGAGGTGGGACATGAACATCAATGATGTCTCCCGACCCGCGATCCTCGATGTGCGCGTGAATCGCCTACTCACTTTCGAGCATCCGCCTCCTGCACCCCTCTTTACGCGACCTTCTTTACATGACTCTGCCTCCGCGACAGAACATGCCGTACACCGAATAGGCCATGTCTCGCCAGCAGGACTATTGTCCAGATAGACATGGTTTGTCTGTCAGACATACCGACTTGCGGAGATGTCGTGGAATTATTGGATGAACTTGTTGTGATCAATCGATTGCACTCGGCAGTATTAGCTCATGCGTTCGAGTGGGGGCGATGTGCAGTCCATGTCCACCGGGGAGCTGGTGGACATGGCCGCTGCGGTCGTGTCCGAGCTCGCTGCCCGTGGGGCGGCCGAGTCGGCGATGGTGTGCATGGAGTGGGCCGAGACGTTGGTCCGGGCCGCTGATGTGCAGGAAGGTGTGCTGGCTGGGCTGATCGGTGTGGTCGATCGTGCCGGTGAGGTGCGTCGCTGGGGTTTTCCGTCCACGCAGGCCTGGCTTCGGTCTCGGCTGGGGATGCGTGATGCGCGCGCCAGGGAACGTGTTCTGCTGGCTCGCCAGCTGCCTCGCGTGCCCGAGGTGGCCGAACGGCTGGGTGATGGGTCGCTGTCGTCGGGGTACGCGGTGGCGATCGTTCAGTCGGTGGCCCGGCTGGGCGAGGAGGACTGTGTCCGGGCCGAGGAACTGCTGCTGGAGATGGCCGACGACGGCTTCTCGGCCGGGAAGGTCGCCTCGTTCGGGTCCCGGATCCGTGAGGTGATCGCCGAACGCGACGGCACCGAGCAGGCTCCAGATGACGCCGTACGAGGTTATGAGCGGTCATGGATCGCCTCGACGCGCTCACTGGACGGCGGCCGGTATGTGAAGGGCTGGCTGAACGCCGAGGACGCCGCTGTCTGGGACGGCACTCTGGGGCCGCTGGCCAAGCCGGCGGGACCCGAGGACCGGCGGGACCTGTCCGAGCGGACGGCCGCCGCACTGTCCTGCGTGCTGGCGGGTGGCCACCGAGCCACCAAGGTCACCGTGATCTGCGATCTGGAGACGCTGACCGGTGGCAACGCCCCGGCCAGACTGTCCGACGGCACCCCGATCCCCGCCGCCCAGGCGCGGCGGATCGCGCTGACCGCCGGGGTCTCACCCCTGCTCTTGGGGCCCGGCAACATCCCGCTGTACTTGGGACGGCGGGCCCGGTTCGCCTCCCTGGGTCAGCGCCGGGTACTGGAGGCCTTGTATCCGACATGTGCCGTACGCGGGTGCGAAGTGCCCGCCACGCTTTGCGAAGTGGATCACGTGGACGGGTGGGCGCTGGGCGATGCCCCGACCGATGTGGACCGGCTCGCGCTGTGCTGCGGCTGGCACAACCGGTTCAAGCACACCGATCCGCACCAGATGAGCGTTCAGAAGGATCGTGACGGACGGTTCGTCTACCGCCTGGAGGCCTACCGGCCTGGGCGAGCCCTTCCCTCGATCACCCAGCGCGAAGGCAGGGCCCACCGGCTGACGGGTAGATGTTCATCCGCTCGGCAACCAGCAGGGCCCTAAGCTGATCAGACCAAGTCGTACATGTGCCCGCCTCGCCTGACGGGTGAACGCGCGCCGGCCAGGCGTGCCGAAGGGTGCCAGGACGACGGCGAGCGCAGTCCACAGTCCGCAGCATCACGCCCGCCGTCATGTAGGTGACCACACAGATGGTGCGGGCACCACGCCACGGCAGCGCGGGTACGCCAATCAACGATCTTGGAGAGCGAGATCTCGAAGTTGCCCGCCGCGCCACCCAGCGCCGACGCGGCGGCAAAGCCGAGCAGCCCGATCTGGAAGGTCCGTTTGCGGCCGGTGTGATCTGCGATCCGGCCGCCCAGCAGCAGGCTGCCGAACGCCAGCGTGTACGCGGTGATGATCCACTGCCGGTCACCATCCGAGATCATCAGATGGGCCGGCCCGATGAAGAACAGCGCGGCCCAGCGGCGCGACGAGACCGCCGGTGCCTGCGCCTTCGTGGTTGCCATGACTCTTCGTCCTCTGCTCGTGGAGTTGCGTACCGCGCGGATCCTTCGTGCGGCGCCGATAAATCACGAGACGCGGGCGTCTGATCCCTGTGACAGAGCGGGCCATGTGACAGAGCCGATCATGTGACGTGCGCCACCGATCGCGGGTGTCACAAAGCGGCGTGGACCGGCGTCTTGTGCATGGAGGACGGTTGGCCCGCAGGGGCGGTTTGAGCAGCCAGGGCGTTGACTAGCAGGGCGATTTGACCAGCCGGGACGGTTGAGAGTGAGCGGGAGCCAGGCATGAGTGAGCACGGCGAACGAGCGACGGAAGCAGTCGAACCACTCGCTCCTGGCGACCGCGTGGACTCCGCTACCGACGTCTTCGTCGCCCACCGGAACCTGCTGTTCACCATCGTCTACGAGATGCTCGGCTCGGCCGCCGACGCCGAGGACGTCCTGCAGGAGACCTGGCTGCGATGGGTGAGCATCGATCTGGACACGGTGCGGGAGCAGCGCGCGTACCTGGTGCGGATCGCCACCCGGCAGGCGCTGGACCGGCTACGCACGCTCGCCCGGCGCAAGGAGTCCTACGTCGGGCCGTGGCTGCCCGAGCCGCTACTGACCATGCCCGACGTGGCCGAGGACGTCGAGCTCGCTGAAAGCATCTCGATGTCCATGCTGGTCGTACTGGAGACACTCGGGCCGACCGAGCGGGCGGTGTTCGTCCTGCGCGAGGTGTTCGCTCTGGACTACGACGAGATCGCCGAAGCCGTCGACAAGACCCCGGCCGCGGTCCGCCAGATCGCCCATCGGGCACGGGGACACGTCGCCGCACGCCAGCCGCGCGGCATCGTGTCCCCGGCAGATACTCGGGCTGCGCTCAGTGCCTTTCAACGGGCGGTCGAGACCGGCGACCTGCAGCACCTGCTCGACATCCTCGCGCCGGACGTCGTCGCCCTGAGCGACGGAGGCGGGATCAAACAGGCCCTGCTGCGACCCATTGTCGGGGCCGACAAGGTGGCTCGACTGTACGCGGCCTCTTTGAACAGGGTCGGCGCCGCGATATCGGCCGAGCCGGTACAGGTCAATGGTGGTCCGGCTCTGATCGTACGACTCAACGGGGAGATCGACGGCGTGATGGCGGTGCTCGTAGAGGGCGGTTTGGTCACCAGGCTCTACTACGTGCGCAATCCCGAGAAACTGTCGCGTGTGGAGCGGGAGACCGTTGTGAGCCGCTGAGGCTAATGAGAACGACCGGATGAAGCGACCTACGGGTGGGACAGCCTACGGACGGATAGGCCTGCGGACTGGCAGACCTGCAGCCGGACGGTCTACAGCGAGAACGTCCGACTGCCGGGACGTTCTTATAGTCGCTGTGCTCGTGGGTTATGTGGGGCCACCGTGGCAGGGGGCTCTCGATGCTCGTTGCGTGACCTCGCCGTTCCGGTCCTTCTCCCGGTGCCGCTGCGAGGACTGCTTGCGTGCGCTGCTAACGCCGAACGTACCAGCCCCGAAGTGCACCGATCTGGGCGGCCGATGCGGCCACAGTTGATGGGCCCGCCTGGCGGTCGGCGGTGCGAGGCGGCCGGGACAGGGGCACTGGCGTGCTCATCAACCAGGGATTTCGAGCGACGGTCATTGATCTGTCTGAGCTCTGAAGCAGCACGACCATAGTCACCTATATCACACGTGGCGTTTATCACCCGGCCGACCTGTCACATTTCATGCCTGGAATCGGTCTAGTTCATTAGACGGGCCTATTCCGGGGGCGTGAGCTGATGAAGAAGAAGCCGATCACAATGGCACGTGCGAATGTGCGTTCGCGGCGGCTCAGGGACGAGAAGGTTCGCCCTGACCGGGGGCGGCCGGGCTCGCCCCGGCCGCTGCCGAACGCGCTGATGACGGTCACCGGCGGGCCTACGAAGGGCAGCCCGCTCCAACGCTTGGTCCGGCGTACGGAGGCGGATCATTGGAGTTTCCTGTTCGCGCAGATCACACTCCACTCCTTCATCGTGCTGCTGGCCACCGGGGCGTTCCTGACGTTCTTCTTCGACCCGGACATGGCGCGGACGACCTACGAGGGCTCCTACGGTCCCCTGCGCGGCGTCGAGGTCAGCAAGGCGTACGAATCCACTCTGCATCTCAGCCTCGAGGTACGCGGCGGGCTGCTGATGCGCCAAGTCCACCACTGGGCGGCGCTGATCTTCACGGCCGCCATCTGCTGCCAGATCCTGCGGATGTTCTTCACCGGCGCGTTCCGCAGCCCACGCCGCCTGAACTGGCTGATCTGGGTCGGCATGCTGACCCTGGCGATGGCCGCGGGCGTGACCGGTACCGTGCTGCCCGATGACATGCTGTCGGGCGGCAGCCTCAGCCTCATCCAGGGTGTCACCCAGTCCATCCCCGTCATCGGGACCGGCGTGACCTTCCTGCTGTTCGGTGCCGACATCCCCGGCGACGACATCATCCCGCGCCTGTACTGGGCGCACATCCTGCTGGTCCCCGCCGCCATCGCCGCGCTGTTCCCGCTCCGCCGCCTGCTGATCACGCGTTTCGGGCACACCCGCTTCCCGGGTTCCCCGCCCGCCGGCCGACGCCGCGGCCTCCGTTCGGTCGCGCTGCTGCTGTACACCTGCGGAGTGCTGGTACTGCTGGGCACCCTCGCCCAGATCAACCCGATCTGGCTGTACGGCCCCTACGAGCCCGGAGCGATCAGCGCCGGGGCCGTACCTGACTGGTACATGGGGTTCCTGGACGGCGCGGTACGGATCATGCCCGGCTGGGAGATCACCGTCGCCGGTCATCCGATCACCCTCGCGGTGCTGGTGCCCGCCCTCCTGGTCCCTGGCGCGTTCTTCACCGCCCTGGCCGCCTATCCGTGGATCGAGCGGCGGTTCACCGGCGACCGCCGCCTTCACCATGTCCTGGACCGGCCCCGCGACCACGCCTTCCGTACCGGGCTGGGCGCCGCCGGGATCGCCTTCTACGGCCTGCTGTGGGCCGCCGCCGCCAACGATCAGATCGCCGATACCTTCCATCTGTCGCTGTTCGCCGTGACGGGATTCTTCCGCATCGCCGTACTCATCGGGCCGGTCGTGGTGTTCGCGATCACCCGCTGGATCTGCCTCGCGCTGGTCGCCCGCGAATGGCAGGAGGTCGAGCACGGCTACGAAACCGGCCGCATCGTGATGACCGCGGACGGTGCTTACAGCGAGATCCACGCCCCCGTCCACGGCCCTGACCTCGACCGTGATCACGACCAGGATCAGGCCCTGGAGCAGGGGCAGGAGCAGGCTCAGGAGCAGGGCGAGATGCCGCGCCCAGATCTCGAAGGTGGGCAACCCCGCCGTCTGATCAGGCAGTGAGAGGTCGCGCAACCTCGCGGAAGCGAGCACCTCTCGGGATTCTTGCGGAAGCTCGCGGGCTGCTGCGGCGGTGCGTGAGGTGGCCTGTGTTGAACTGGGGCTGATTGTGGCGCACTTACCGATGGCTTACGACTCTGGCGGACGGTGCCGTACGTGGGCGGGAAGCCGCGGGGCTGAACGCGTTCTCAGGTACACCCTCGGGCTCGAGTTCGCAGAGCTTGGACGGACCATTCGAGCGCGGGTGTCAGGTCTTCTGGAGGCAGCCAGCCGTTGATCACCAAGAGGAGTTGGATGTACCGCTGCCTGCGCGGGTCGTTGGTTGGAGGCGCAAGGCCTTACACAGACAGCCCCTCGCGATGAGTTCGGAACGGGCGCCGACGTCCTCGGTCAGGGCGTCCGGGCGACCACGCGGCCGGGCTCAGTGAGCCCGGCGTTCAAGGGCCTTGTCGCGGTGCGCATGGGGCCAGGTCGCGGGTCGTTACGAACGTGTGGGGCGGTCCGTTCCTGATCTTCAGGAGATGCGGTCGATGATGAGGGGGTGAAGGTCGGGGGTGCCGTCCTCCACGATCTCGATCGCGCCTTCCAGGGCTTCCAGGGCGCGCGGGAAGCGGGACATGTCGTCGGCGTACAGGGACAGCAGGGGCTGGCCCGCCACGAGCTTGTCGCCTGGTCTGGCGTGGCAGATGACGCCGGCGCCGAACGAGACCGGGTCCTCCTTGCGGGCGCGGCCTGCGCCGAGGCGCCAGGCGGCGACGCCCACGCCGAAGGCGTCGAGGCGGGTGAGGATGCCCGAGGCCGGGGCGGTCAGCTCGTACGACTCGCGCGCGACGGGCAGCGGGGCGCGGGGGTCGCCGCCCTGGGCGGAGATCATGCGCTGCCATACGTCCATGGCGGAGCCGTCGCGAAGGGCGTCGGCGGGGTCCTTGGCGGCGGTGAGGCCGGCGGCGGTGAGCATCTCGCGGGCCAGCGCGATGGTGAGTTCGATGATGTCGGAGGGGCCGCCGCCGGACAGGACCTCGATGGATTCGGCGACCTCGACCGCGTTGCCGACGGCGTTGCCGAGGGGACGGTCCATGGCGGTGAGCAGGGCGACCGTACGGAGTCCGTGGTCGGTACCGATCGCGACCATGGTCTCGGCCAGCTCGCGGGCGTCGGGGAGGGTCTTCATGAACGCGCCATTGCCGACCTTGACGTCCAGGACGAGGGCGCCGGTGCCTTCGGCGATCTTCTTGGACATGATCGAGGAGGCGATCAGCGGGATCGACTCGACGGTGCCGGTGACGTCGCGGAGGGCGTAGAGCTTGCGATCGGCGGGGGCCAGGTTGCCTCCGGCGGCGCAGACGACGGCACCGGTCTCGCGCAGGACGTCGAGCATCTCGGCGGTGCTGAGGGAGGCGCGCCAGCCGGGGATGGACTCCAGCTTGTCGAGGGTGCCGCCGGTGTGGCCGAGGCCGCGGCCCGACAGCTGCGGTACGGCGGCGCCGCAGGCGGCAACGGTGGGGGCCAGGGGCAGTGTGATCTTGTCGCCCACGCCGCCGGTCGAGTGCTTGTCGGTGGTGGGGCGCTCCAGGGCGGACCAGTCCATCCGTTCGCCGGAGTCGATCATGGCCTGGGTCCAGCGGGAGACCTCGGGACGGGTCATGCCGTTCAGCAGGATCGCCATGGCGAGCGACGACATCTGCTCTTCGGCGATCTCACCGCCGGTGTAGGCCTGGACGGCCCAGTCGATCTGCTCCGGTGTCAGCTCGCCGCCGTCGCGTTTGGCGCGGATGACGTCGATGGCGTCCACTCTCAGCTCCTCGAGATCAGGTCGTCGGGGCCGAAGGCGTCCGGCAGGACCTCCGCCATGGGACGGATGCCGGACACCGTCTCCAGCAGCATGCCCGGGCCACCGTGCTCGTACAGCAGTTGGCGGCAGCGTCCGCAGGGCATCAGCGGGTCGCCGTTGCGGTCCACGACGGAGACGGCCAGGAGGCGGGGGCGCTGCGAGGCACCCTCTCCGAACAGTGCTCCCTCTCCGAACAGGGCGCTGGTCAGGCTGCACTCGGCGCACAGGCCGACGCCGTACGAGGCGTTCTCGACGTTGCAGCCGGTGATGACGCGGCCGTCGTCGACGAGGGCGGCCGCGCCGACGGGGAAGTTGGAGTACGGGACGTACGCGCGGCCCATCGCGGTGCGGGCGGCCGTGCGCAGGGCCGGCCAGTCGATCTCCATCAGCGGGCCTCTCCCTTGCGGTAGCGCAGGCCGTTGCTCGCCGGCATCCGGAGCCGCTGGCTCGCCAGGGCCAGGACCAGCAGCGTGGTCAGGTGCGGTGTGAACGAGACCAGCTCGCCCGGCACGGTCTCGCTGAGCATGAACCAAGTGAAGAGCCCGACCGCGGCCACGGCCGCGAGGATGGAGCCCAGGAACGCGTTCCGTACACCGTTGCGGTCGTGTTCGGTGACGACCAGGGGCCGTAGCTGCCTGCCGCGGACGAGCTGCCAGATCGCGACCGCGACCAGGATGACCGTGACGAACAGCAGGAGCGCGTGCACCGACTCGCCGCCGCCGCGCAGGTTCATCGCGTCGGTGTAGCCGAACAGCAGCGAGCCGGTGGCCATCCCGCCCGGGCGCCAGTTACCGAAGATCATCGCGGCGAGGCCGATGAAGCCGCGGCCGCCGGTCTGGCCGTCCTGGTAGACCGGGGAGGCGACCGTGACCAGGAACGCGCCGCCCAGGCCGGACAGCGCACCGGAGATCATCACGGCCGCGTACTTCATCCGGTAGACGTTCACGCCCAGCGACTCGGCCGCGTGCGGGTCCTCGCCGCAGGAACGGACCCGCAGCCCGAACGCGGTCTTCCACAGGACGAAGAAGCTGAGCGGGATCAGCGCGATCGCCAGCAGGGTGAGCAGGGACATGTCGACGGTCAGGCCGCGCAGGATGCCGGCCAGGTCCGAGACCAGGAACCAGTGCTTGTCCTCCAGAGCACCCAGCGCGTCCGGAGTCTTCCAGCCGAAGAAATCCCCGCCCGACAGGACGGGGGCGTTGAGTCTTGGTATCGGATCCACCGGCGGCGACTGCCGCGGACCACCGCCGAGGGCCTTGGCCGCGCCGGTGTTGAAGACCAGCCCGGCCAGGAACTGGGTGAGGCCGAGCCCCAGGATGTTGATCGCGACACCGGACACGATGTGGTCGACGCCGAACGTGACGGTCGCGATGGCGTGCACGAGCCCGCCCAGCGCGCCGCCGATGATCCCGGCGGCGACTCCGGCCCAGGGACCCCACTGGTAGCCCGCCCAGGCACCGGTCCAGGTCCCGAGGATCATCATGCCCTCGAGCCCGATGTTGATGATCCCCGAACGTTCCGACCACAGGCCGCCCAGCCCGGCCAGGAAGATCGGTACCGCCAGCCGGAGGGAGGCGCTGACCGTACCGCTGGAGGTCACGTCGTCGGCACCGGTAAGGACCCGTACCAGCGACAGCAGCACCAGCAGCGCGCCGGCCAGCAGCAGGTAGTGCGGCCAGCGGAGGCGCCGCTTGCCGTTCCCGTTGCCGTTCTTCAGCTTCGCCGCGACGGTGGTGACGGTGCTCATGAGGAGACCCCCTTGGCGCCGCCGTCAGAGGGATCTTGACTGCCAGAGGGATCTTGGCCGGCGGCGGGATCTTGGCCGTCGGGATCACGACCGGCCGCGGAGACGGCGGCCAGGTCGTGGCCGGTGGCGAGTTCGACCGCCACGGTCCGCTGCTGCAGCCGGATCTCCCAGCGTCTGACCAGCTCGTAGACGATGACGACGGTCAGCACGACCACGCCCTGCATCACGCCGACGATCTCCTTCGGCACATCGACCTCCTGGAGCACGTCGGAGGTCTGGTCGAGGAAGGCGAACAGCAGGGCGGCCAGCGCGATACCGGCCGGATGGTTGCGGCCCAGCAGGGCCACCGTGATGCCGGTGAAGCCCAGTCCGGCCGGGAAGTTCAGCGAGTACTCGTACGAGGCGCCGAGCAGTTCGGGCATCCCGATCAGCCCGGCCACCGCGCCGGACATCACCATGGTGATCACCACCATCCGGCGCGCGCTGACCCCGCTGGCCTGCGCGGCGGTCGGCGACAGTCCGGAGATCTTGAGGTCGAAGCCGAACCGGGTGTGGTTGATCACCACCCAGAACACGATCCCGACCAGGGCGGCCAGCGGCAGCAGCCCGTACACGCGGCCGGGCAGGTCGGTCAGCGTCGGGGCGAGCACCCCGGCGGTGATCGCCACGAACACGGCCGCGCCGAGCACGCCCAGGATCAGGCCTGTCGCCGGGCCGCGCCCGGTTCGCCCAGTTTGCTGGGTACCGGACTGCTGGGTGCCGGTCTGCTCGGGGGCCGCGGTGGCCTGGCGGCGGTACGCGGAGTAGATGATCAGGGCGGAGCCGGCGATCAGGATCAGCGCCAGCACCGGGCCGGAGAGCAGCGTGGTCAGCACGCCGTTGAACGCGCCGACCTGGCCGGATCCGGGGATCGGCGGGGTGGCGACGTTGTTGCTGCCCGGCCGGACCTCGGCCAGCCGCTGGTCGTTCAGCAGGTACGCGATCAGCCCGGTGGCGATCGCGTTCAGCATGATCGTGGACAGCACCTCGCTGACCCCGCGGGTGACCTTGAGGATGCCCGCGATCGCGGCCCACAGCCCGCCGACCAGCATCGCGGCCACGATCACCAGGAACTGGCCGATCGGGGCGGGCAGCGCCAGCGCGCCGCCGAGCGAGGCCGACATCATCGCCGCCAGCCGGTACTGGCCGTCCACGCCGATGTTGAGCAGCGCCATCCGGAAGCCGATCGCGACCGCGACCGCCGACAGGTAGTAGCGGGTGGCCCGGTTGAGGATGTCGACGATCGAGTTGTCGGTGGTGCCGTAGTCGATCATGCTCTGGATCGAGCTGAACGGATCGGCCCCGGTCACCCGGAGCAGCCCGATCGTGATCAGCAGCGAGATCAGCAGCGCGAGGACCGGCGCCCCGACCTGCAGGCCCAGCCCGGTCGGGCCCAGGCCCCGCATGATCGCCTTCCACCCGGGCACCGCCGGTGCGGCGGGCGGGGCGTCGGAAGGGGCCTTCTTCGGCGGGTTCTGCTCAGCCTTGTCCTGGTCAGCCTTGTCCTGGTCAGCTTTGTCCTGGTCGGGGGGCGTGTCCTCCGGCCCGCTCATGAGGCGGCCTCGTCCGTGGCACCGGTCATCGCGGAGCCCAGCTCCTCGGGGGTGACCGTGCCCGGATCGACCTCGGCGACCAGCCGGCCGCGCAGGATCACGTGCAGGGTGTCGGACATACCGATGAGTTCCTCGAGATCGGCGCTGATCAGCAGGACGGCCAGCCCGGCGGCGCGGGCCTGGCGCAGGTACTCCCAGATGGCGGCCTGCGCGCCGACATCGATGCCGCGGGTGGGGTGGGCGGCGATCAGCAGGCGCGGGTCGCCCGACATCTCGCGGCCGACGATCAGCTTCTGCTGGTTGCCGCCCGACAGCGCGGCGGCGGGCACGTCGATGCCGGGGGTACGGACGTCGTACTCGCGCACGATCCGGGTCGTGTCCGCGCGCGCGCCGCGGCGGTCGATCCAGGGGCCGCGCACGTTGGGACGCTGGGTCTGATGGCCCAGCATCCGGTTCTCCCAGAGGGACCCTTCGAGGATCAGGCCGTGCCGGTGCCGGTCCTCGGGGATGTAGGCGATCCCGGCCTCCCGGCGGCGCCGGGTCGGCCAGTTCGTGATGTCCTCGTCGCCGAAGGCGATGGTGCCGGCGTCGCGCTGCCGGATGCCCATGATGGCCTCGATCAGCTCGGACTGGCCGTTGCCCTCCACCCCGGCCAGGCCGACGATCTCGCCGCGCCGGATCCGCAGCGACACGCCGTCGACCACGGGACGGCCCTCGGCGGTGAGCACGGTGAGCCCGTCCACCTTCAGCTGGACGTCCTCGGTGACCGTGGACTCGCGCAGTTCGGGGGTGGGCAGCTCGGATCCGACCATCAGCTCGGCCAGCCGCCGCGAGGTGACCTCGGCGGGAACGAGGCGGGTCGCGACGGTGGTGCCGCGGCGCAGCACCGAGATGCTGTCGGCCACCGACAGGACCTCGTCGAGCTTGTGCGAGATGAACAGCACGGTCAGGCCCTCGGCGCGCAGGTCGCGCAGGTTGCCGAACAGCTCGTCGACCTCCTGCGGCACCAGTACCGCCGTGGGCTCGTCCAGGATCAGTACCCGGGCACCGCGGAACAGGACCTTGAGGATCTCCACCCGCTGGCGCTCGCCCACGCCGAGGGTCTCCACCCGCACGTCGGGGTCCACCCGGAGTCCGTACGTGTCGGACATCTCGGCGATCCGGGCCCGGGCGGCGGCGAAGTCGATCCGGCCACGCCGCTTGGGCTCGGCGCCCAGGATCACGTTCTCCAGCACGGTGAGGTTGTCGGCCAGCTTGAAGTGCTGGTGCACCATGCCGATGCCGCGGGCGATCGCGTCGGCCGGGGAACGGAACGTGACCCGCTCGCCGTCGATCTCGATGGTGCCCTCGTCCGGCCGCTGCATCCCGTACAGGATCTTCATCAGCGTGGACTTGCCGGCACCGTTCTCACCGCACAGCGCGTGCACCTCGCCGCGCTCGATGGTGAGATCGACGTCGCGGTTGGCCACCACGCCGGGGAAGCGCTTGGTGATCGATGTCAGCCGTACGGCCGGCCCCCCGGTTCCGTGGGTGCCCCCTGTTCCCGCGGGGCCCCCTGTTCCGGCGGGCACGGCGAGGTCCTCCCCCGCCGGCTGCTCCTCAGGCACGAATGCCCCTCCTGGCTCGCTGTTGCGGTCCCGCGTCCAAGCGCGCGGATCGCGCACTGATCACCACACGGATCGATCACACACGGATCGATCACCAGGATCGATCACACGGATCACGTGCGCTCCCGTGGGCGCCGTGCCCGGCATGCGTCACCGGCGCCACCCCGGGGCTCGTTGCCCAGGGAGGCGCCGGGTCACGCACGGCCCGTCAGGGCTTGGTCGGAACCTTGATCTTGCCGGCCACGATCTCGGCCTTGTACCCGTCCAGCTTGGCCTTGATGTCGTCGACCTTGCCGCCGGAGCTGGAGAAGCCCACACCGTCGTTGGACAGGTCGTACTTCTTCGTCCCCGGCTGGAACGAGCCGTTGCTGACCGAGTTGACGAAGTCGTACACCGCCAGGTCCACCCGCTTGATCATCGAGGTCAGGATGTACTCCTTGACGCTCGCGACCGCGGGCTGGTTGTACTGGTCGGAGTCGACGCCGATGGCCCACTTCTGGGCCCCGCCGGCGGTCTGGATCACGCCGATGCCGGCGCCGCCCGCGGCGTGGTAGATCACGTCCGCGCCGTCGTCCAGCATCCCCTTGGCGGCCTCCTTGCCGAGCGCCGGGTTCTTGAAGCCGTCGAAGTTCGGCGGCTGGGTGAGGTAGTTGGCCGGCAGGATCTCGATGTCCGACTTGGCGTGCTCGGCGCCCGCCTCGTACCCGGCCTGGAACTTGTGGATCAGCGGTACGTTCACGCCGCCGATGAAGCCGATCTTGCCGCTCTTGGACTTCAGCGCCGCGGCGGCGCCGACCAGGAACGAGCCCTGCTCCTCGGAGAAGCAGGCGCCCAGCACGTTGGCGCCCTCCACCTTGCACTGGTCGGCGTCCACGACCAGGAACTTGGTGTTCGGGAAGTCCTTGGCCACCTTGTTGATCGAGGTGGTGTAGGCGAAGCCCACCCCGACGACCGGGTTGTAGCCCTGGTTGGCCATCAGCCGCAGGCGCGACTCCTTGTCGGAGTCGGGCTCGTCCGGCTTGGCGGAGATCTCGTTGGTCTGAATGTTCAGGCTCTTCTTGACCCGGTCGAGCCCCGCCGCCGCCGAGTCGTTGAACGACTGGTCGCCGCGGCCGCCGATGTCGAAGGCCAGCCCGACCTTCAGCGTCTTCTTGTCGCCCTCGCCACCCGTGTCGGAGGCTTTCTTGCCACCGCACGCGGCGGCGCTGAGCGTCAACGCCGCGCCCGTCATGGTGACGAGCGAGATCTTCAGTCCCCTGCGCAAGATAGCGCTCCTTCCCGTTCCCCAGAAATCGATCGGACGCTACCCCGCAAAACGCCACGAAAGCCCGCTGTGCACCGTTTCGCAACGCGTCCGTTACCAAGGTGTAGGCCGAGATCAGCACAGGTCAGAACGCGAACCGCGGCCATTCCCCGCCCTCGCCCACCGGACCCGGCCCGGGGCGAAGGATCGCACCGGGCCGGGAGGGACGGGAAACGCTTTCGGGGGGTGATCGGAAGAACTCGGAGCGCCAAGATCGGATGCGCCCTGGATGATCGGGTGGACTCTGGGTGATCGGGTGGGCCCTGGGTGATCGGGTGGGCCCTGGGTGATCGGGTGGACTCGGGGGCGGTGCCTGGCCGTCAGGCGAGGGCGGTGCCTCCGACCTGTGCGGTGTCGCCCGGACGGCCGCCGTCCCACAGCGCGGTCAGCGCCGTGGCCGCCAGCACCCGGACTCCGACCGCGATGCAGTCCTCGTCCACGTCGAAGTCGCCCCTGTGCAGGTCGTACTCGGCGTTCGAGCCGGGCTTGCGCACGCCCAGCCGGGCCAGCGCGCCGGGGATCGACTCCAGGTACCAGCCGAAGTCCTCGCCGCCCAGGCTCTGCGGGGTGGGCACCGCGGCCTCGTCACCGAGCACCTGCGCCACCGCGTCCCGGAACATCTGGACGCTGGTCGCCTCGTTGACCGTGGGCGGCACGCCGCGCACGTACTCCAGCGTGGCCTCCACGTCGTAGGCCGCGGCCACCGACTGGAGCAGCGAGTTCATCATGTCGGGGGCGCGGTGCCAGGCCTGGTCGTCCAGGCAGCGGACGGTGCCCTCGGCGATGCCGTCGTCGGGGATCGCGTTGGCCACCGAACCCGCGGCCACCCGGCCCCACACCAGCGACAGGCTGGAGCGGGGGTCGACCCGGCGGGACAGCGCGGACGGCAGCTCGGTCACGATCTTGGCCAGCGCGTACACCAGGTCGGCGGTCAGATGGGGGCGGGCGGTGGCCCCGCCCGGGCCGGTGACCTTGACGTAGACCTTGTCGCAGGCCGCGGTGATCGGCCCGGCGCGCAGCCCGAGCTGGCCCACGTCGGCCCGCGGGTCGCAGTGCAGCGCGAACGCGCGGTCGACCCCGCAGATGCCGCCGGCCGCCATCACGTCCAGTGCCCCGCCGGGCGTCTCCTCGGCGGGCTGGAAGATCAGCCGGACCCGGCCGGGCAGCAGCCCGGCCTGCGCCTGCTGCGCCAGGAAGAGCCCCGCGCCCAGCACCATCGCGGTGTGCACGTCGTGCCCGCAGGCGTGCGCCACGCCCGGCACGGTCGAGCGGTACGGGACGTCCTTCTCGTCCTGCAGCGGCAGCGCGTCGATGTCGGCGCGCAGCGCGACCGTCGGGCCGTCCTCCGGGCCCACGTCGCAGAACAGGCCGGTACCGCGCGGCAGGATCTGCGGCTTGAGCCCCGCGGCCTCCAGCCGTTCGGCGATCCGCTTGGTGGTGCGGTGCTCGGCGTACCCCAGCTCGGGGTGCATGTGCAGATCGCGGCGGAAGGCGATCAGCGCGGGCTCGGACCGGGCGAGGAACGTGTCGAGCTGCGGCTGCAGCGCGCTCCCGCCCAGCTCGGCCATCGCCCGGGCCATCGCCGGCCCGGTGGCCATGCCGCGCCCGGAGGCCATGCCGTGATCGTCGCTCACCCGCTCGTCCAGTGCCCGCTCGTCCAGTGTCTGATCAGCGAGTGCCCGATCGCCGACCGAACGTGGAGCCGCCCCTGGGGCGGTCGGTGGTTCAAGGCCCGGCATCACCCCGGGTCCGGTCTGTGTCATGTGCGCCCCCTGCGCGAAGGCGGAGCCGAACGGCGTCCGCCCGGTGGTCTTCTCTGCGCCGCGACCGCCGGCCCGGTGCTCCGGCTGGTGGTCCGGCCTGTGGTCGGGCCAGCGCTCGGGCCGGCGGTCGGGCCGATGATCGGGCCGGTCGTCGGGATCACCCGGATCCGGCATGGGCGACCTCCCCGTACGTGACGAACCTGTCCTGCGCGAGCTCCATGATCGCCGCGTCCACCAGGTCCGGTACCGAGCCGCCCTCGGCGCGGATCGCGCGCTGGCGCTCGTACGGGGCCCCGTGTTCCAGGACCTCCCCGGCGACCTTGAGCTCCTCGGCGCAGCCCAGCCGGTCGGCCACCGGCTCCAGCTCCCTGATCAGCTCGTAGAGATCGTCGCGAAGCGGTGCCGTGCTCCCCGTGTCGTCGGTGATGACGATGGCGTCGAGCCCGTAGCGGGTGGCGCGCCACTTGTTGTCACGTACCACCCAGGCGGCCGGCCGCGGCAGCGTGTAGCCGCGGTCGAGCTGCTGCTCGAAGAGGGTGACCAGGCTCTGGCAGAGTGCCGCGGCCATGCCCACCTCCCGCAGCGTGGGAATGCCGTCGAACATCCGGATCTCAACGGTTCCGAAATCGGGATGCGGGCGGATGTCCCACCACACTTCCTTGATGCTCCGGATGGTACCGGCACGCAGCAAGGTGTCCATGTAATCCTCGAAGGCCGCCCAATCGTCAAGTAGGTGGGGCGGACCCGCCGTGGGGAGCTGACCGAACACCACGGCCCGGCTGGAGGCCAGGCCGGTGTCACTTCCGCTCCAGTACGGGCTCGAGGCGGTGAGGGCGAGAAAATGCGGCAGGTAGGCCGACAGCGCGTTGACGATCGGGATCGCCCGGTCGACATGGCTCACGCCCACATGGACGTGCACGCCGAACGTCTGGATGCGCCGGGCCAGCCACTGCATCTGCTCGATCAGCTCGGCGTAGCGCTTCATCGGCGCCAT
Source organism: Actinomadura sp. 9N407 (assembly GCF_044326315.1). Taxonomy (NCBI): domain Bacteria; kingdom Bacillati; phylum Actinomycetota; class Actinomycetes; order Streptosporangiales; family Thermomonosporaceae; genus Actinomadura; species Actinomadura sp. 9N407. The sequence continues at coordinate 175,009 of NZ_JBIRAW010000016.1, forward strand.
CACCGCGTCCCGCCAGTCGCTGATCGGATGGGTGCCCGTACAGGCCAGCGTGATGCCGCGAACGGCCGCGGCGGCGCGCAACTCGGCCACCGTGGCGGCCAGATCCTGCTTGGCCTCGCCGACGGTATTGCAGATGCCGGTCACGATCTCGACCGTCGACTCCATCAGCTCATGCCGGATCTTCGGGATGTCGCCGCCCTGGCTGAGCGACGGCAGGGCGGCCAGCACCTCGCGGGCGTCCTGGCGCAGGAAGCGGGTCTCCGCGTCGACGAGCTGGAGCTCCCACTCCACGCCCAGCGTCGCGCCGCTCGACGGGTTGAAGTCAATGGCCACGGCCAACCTCCGTCCACAATCCTCGCAGGTCGATGCGTGGCACGTGGCGCTATTCAGCCAGCGGGTGCCTAAGCCTGGACAAACGTGCCGTCACGACGAACGTCTCACGACGGACGTCTCGCCAACACGGGCGCCCGGCTCGGGCCTCATGGTCCATCATGGCGTCCAGTGCCCGCGACGCTGCGGGAAACCATGCCCTATGCGGATCATTTGACTCGTCCGGGCGGCCATCGATCACGGCCCGTCACCCTTTTCGGTCATTGAACGGTAACCCGACACCCCTCAAAGGAACTAGTCCGCCCGTCCGGAATCCGGAATCGCAACTCTGGGTAACAGGTGCATAGCAGACCGCGTTCGGGGCACGGGGAACTCGGGGGCACGGACCGGATTCCGGGGTACGAGCCGTCCATGTCGCCCGTCCGTCCCGTACATCCGGCCCGTACATCTGGCCCGTACATCCGGTGGGCGCCATGGATCCCATCAGCCCTGAATATCCCATGAGCCCCGAATAACCCAAGAGTTGAAGTGTCGACGCGGGGATGCGTGTTCTCCGCTTTCGTCGCTTACTCTTCTACTCTTCTGGAGGTCACGAGCGGTGAGCAGGGTCGACCGGGACGAGGGGCGGAGCTTGCGAGCACAGCGATGGGTGGCGCGGCGAGAACCGGCGCTGGTGGCGCGGGCCGCACGGCGCGCGCCGCTCCCGGAGCGGCAGGGAGCAGTGCAGCGACAGGAAGTACTGCACGGACCGGAAGTAGTGCAGGGCCGGGGAGCGCGGCCGTGAGGCGCTCGGGGCGCGTCGCCGCCGGGCTCGCGGCGCCGCTGATCACCGCGTCCCTGCTCGTACCGGTCGCGCCCGCGCAAGCCGCGGATCCCGGGCCCGTTCAGGCGGCACCGGCCGCACGGGCCACCACTCCTCCACAGCCTGTGGGCGGAGCGCAGTTGGGCAGCAAGGGCATCGTCGCGAACGAGGCGCCCGGCGTCCCGGCCGCGCCCACGATCAAGGCGGGCTCGTACCTCATCGCCGACGGCGACACCGGCGAGGTGCTGGCGGCCAAGGACGCGCACGGCCGGTACCTGCCCGCCAGCGCCATCAAGACGCTCACCGCCCTCGCCCTGGTCCCCAAGCTGAAGCCGGACCAGCTCGTACGCCCGACCCAGGCCACCTGCGACGTCGAGGGCACCAAGGTCGGCCTGACACCGAAGATGCAGTACAAGGTCTCCGACCTGTTCCACGCGCTGATGATGATGTCGGCGAACGACGCCGCGCTCGCGCTCGCGCAGGCCAACGGCGGCCTGGACAAGACGCTGGCCGACATGAACGCCGAGGCCCGCCGGATCAACGCCCGCGACACCCTCACCGGCTCCCCCAACGGCCTGGACAAGGACCTCGGGCTGGACGTCAAGACCCAGCACACCTCGTCGTACGACCTGGCGCTCATCCTGCGGGAGGGGCTGAAGAACCCCGACTTCCGCAAGTACGTGGAGACCATCGACCACAAGTTCCCCGCGCCCCCCACCAAGAAGGAGCGCAAGAAGGGCAAGAAGGTCGGCGGCTACCCCATCCACACCCACAACCGGATGCTGCCGGGCCAGTCGCAGGAGTACGAGGGCATGATCGGCGGCAAGAACGGCTACACGATCGCGGCCCGGCAGACCTTCGTCGCCGCCGCCGAGCGCGACGGCCACACGATCATCGTCTCGCTGATGCGGGCCGACCAGCCGCCCTCGAAGTACGCCGCGAAGCTGCTCGACTGGGGCTTCGCCGCGCGCGGCAAGGCCAAGCCGGTGGGCACGCTGGTCGCGCCGGGCGAGCCGGACGGCGGCAAGAAGGCCACCGACGCCCACAAGCTGCTGCCGACCAACCCGCTGACCAACAACGACTCCGCCGGCGGCTGGGGGCTGCTGCTGGCCACCGGCGCGGCCACCGCGGCACTGCTCTGCGGGATGCTGTTCCTGGTGCTCCGGCGCCGTAGGGACCCCGCCGAGGAGCCGGAAAGGTAAGCGCAGCCTCACTGGTGGGTCCGCGCTCCCGGACTTACCCTCGCACTGGTGCCGGTCACCGCGCCGCCGCTGGACGGCGGGCCGGTGCCTGGAGGAGGCGTTGTGTTCCCCGACCACGCCGTGTCCCATGACCACCCCGTGGCTCACGATCATGCCGCCGTGCCGCCCGCTCCCCTCGAGCACCCCGCCCTGGAGCACCTCGACCTGGAGCACCTCGCCCTGGAGCATCCCGCCCTGGAGCATCCCAATACCGCCCTGATCCGGGACGGCTACAGCGCCTTCGGCAAGGGCGACATGGAGACCATCCGGTCCATGCTCCATGAACGGGTCGTCCACCGCGTGCCGGGGCGCGGCCCGCTGTGCGGCGAATACCGTACGCCCGAGGAGGTCCTCGGCTTCTACGTCCGGGTGTTCGAGTTGTCGGGCGGGACGTACCGTTCCGAGCCCTACGCGGTCATGGCGGGCGACGACCACGGCGTCGCGCTCGTCCACACCTATGCCGAACGCTCCGGGCGGGTGCTGTCCGGCCGCGCGGTCGACGTCTTCCGCATCGAGGACGGCCGGATCACCGAGATCCGGACATTGGCCGAGGATCAGTACGCGGACGACGCGTTCTGGTCGTGACCTCGGCCGTTTCGTCCCTCGCCCCTGTTCCGCGTTCGGGCTCCGGGCCGGCTTCGGGATCGGGACCGCACTCCGGATCGGCCTTGGCGGCGGCCTCCGGATCGTCCTGAGCGGCGGACTCGCCGTCGCGCGCCTCCGCAGTCAGGACGGCCCGGCGGGTGGCCGTCCAGGCGGCCACGATGAGCAGGAACCGGGACACGATGTTGATCCAGACCATCAGCCCGACCACGACGGCGAACGAGGCGTACACGGGGTTCTTGGTCGTGCTGCTCAGCAGCAGCGTCGCCAGCTGCTTGAGCGCCTCGAAGCCGACCGCGCCGATCAGCGCGCCCTGGTAGATCGTCCGCCAGGGCGCCCGGGTCCCCGACAGCCGGGAGTACAGCACCAGGAAGATCAGCGTGTTGGACGCGATCGCCATCGTCAGCGAGAGCAGCCGCAGTACGGTGCCGGCACCGGTGACATCGTCCCAGCCCAGCCAGGACAGCACGGTGTGCGAGGCCGTGTTGGTGATCGTCGTCACCGCCATGCCGAGCACGAGCAGCACGCCCAGCAGCACCAGGGCGGCGCCGTCCCAGAACCGCAGGATCAGGAAGTTGCCCTCCGGCTGCGGCTCCTTGCCGAAGACGTCGCGCAGCGACTCGCGCATGGCCTGCACCCAGCCCAGCCCGGCCAGCACCAGACCGGCCAGGCCGATCAGCCCGGCAGCGGTCTTGGACTGGACGATCGCGTCGACCTCCAACTGCTCCGCCATGCCGGGCAGCAGCGAGTACACCGCCTCCACGAAGAATGCCCGGGCCTGCTCGCTGATCCCGACGAGGTAGCCGAGCAGCGCGTACGCCAGCGCCACCAGCGGGAAGAACGCCAGGAAGGCGTAGCAGGTGATCGACGCGGCCAGCCGGTTGCCGCGGCTGTCCTGGTAGCGCCGGTACGCGCGGAACACATGATCGAACCAGTTCCACCGGTCCCGCCGGTCGCGCAGCAGGCGCCGTCCGGTGCCCTCGGCTTTGGTGAAGCGGGCGCGGGCGCCGCTGATCACCTGTCGCATGTACCGGTCACTCGCCGCATGCGCGTCGCTGGTCGCACACAGGTCGGTTGTCGCATGTACGGGGTCTACCCCGGTTCGTCCCCGCGACGCCCCGATAGGTGATCAGCCGTTCGCCACTCAGCCGTTCACCACTCAGTCGTTCACCACGGGGAAATGGCTTCGCGGGCGCCAGACTCCGTCGGGGCCGTGCTCGTACAGCGAGAAGCCCTGGACCTCGAAGGCGGCCTCGTAGCCGGCCAGTTCCTTGTAGGCACGGTCCATGACCTCCTCCGGGAGGTGGTGGGCGACCGTGACGTGCGGGTGGTACGGAAAGGGCAGCTCGCGGGCCAGCGGCCCCGCCAGGACGCGCCGCTGGAGGTCCTCGCAGCCGTCGGCCCCCTCGGCCAGCGCGATGAACACCACCGGCGACACCGGGCGGAACGTCCCGGTACCGCTCAGCGTGATCGGAAAGGGACGTTCGGCGTCCGCGACCTCGCGCAGGTGCCGCTCGACCCCTGCCAGCTCGCCCGCACCGCCGAGCTCGGTCGGCGGCAGCAGCGTGATGTGCGTCGGGATCGCGTCGGCCAGCGGGTCGCCGAACGCCCGCCGCAAGCGCTGCAGCTCGGCGCCGTACGGGTCCGGGATCGGGATCGCCACCCCGATCCAGCGCGCGGGATCAGTGGCCTCGCCCAACGAATCCCACCCGGTCACGGACCACCTCCATGGTCCGCCGGGCGACGTCTCCGGCCCGCTCGGCGCCCTGCGCCAGCACGCGGTCCAGCTGGTCCTGATCGGAGAGCAGTTTGGCGGTCCGCTCCCGGATCGGGGTGAACGTGTCGAGGACCAGCGCCGCGAGGTCCTTCTTGAACGTGCCGTAGCCGCCGTCGCCGTACCGGGCCTCCAGATCGGCGACCGGAGAGCCGTCCAGCGCGGCGAAGATCCGCAGCAGGTTGGTGACGCCCGCCTTGTTCTCCTCGTCGTAGCGGACCTCGGTGCCGGTGTCGGTGACCGCGCGCATGATCTTCTTGCGCATCGGGCCGGGCTCCTCGAGCAGGTCGAGGATGCCCTGCGGCGAGGAGGCCGACTTGCTCATCTTGGCGGTCGGCTCCTGCAGATCGGTGATCTTGGCCGCGCCCGCCGGGATGAACGCCTCGGGGGCCACGAACGTGTCGCCGAACCGGTGGTTGAACCGCTGCGCGAGCGTCCGGGTGAGCTCCAGGTGCTGCCGCTGGTCCTCACCGACCGGCACATGGAACGTGCGCTCGCCCGGGCCGGGCTCGGGCGTGTAGAGCAGGATGTCGGCGGCCTGCAGGACCGGGTACGTGAACAGTCCGACGCTGGTGCCGCCGGTGCCCTGCTTGGCCGACTTGTCCTTGAACTGGGTCATCCGGCCGGCCTCGCCGAACCCGGTGATGCAGCCCAGGATCCAGGCCAGCTCCGCGTGCTCGGGCACGTGGCTCTGCACGAAGAGGGCGGAACGCTCGGGGTCCACGCCCATCGCCAGCAGCTGCGCGGCGGCGACCCTGGTGCGGCGGCGCAGCAGCTCCGGGTCGTGCTCCACGGTGATCGCGTGCAGGTCGACTACGCAGTAGAACGCCTGGTGGGTGTCCTGCAGGGCGACCCACTGCCGCAGCGCACCCAGGTAGTTGCCCAGGTGGAACGAGTCGGCGGTCGGCTGGATGCCGGACAGCACCCGCGGGGCCGGGACGGAACCGGACGGGCCGGTCGGCACGGAGCCGGTCGACACGGAGCCGGACGGGCCGGTCGACACGGAGCCGGACGGGCCGGTGGACGGGCTGGAGGCTTCGGACATGCTCACGGATCGATTCTCTCAGGCCTCGTGCGAGGCGACGTCGCCGGTCGGGGCGTCGTCCGGTGCGGTGGCTCCGGGCGCGCCGTCAGCGGTTGGGACGTCACCGGGAACGGGGGCGTTCGGACCGGCTCCGGCCACCGCGGCCGGCGGTGTCGCGGCATCGACGAGGACGGGTTGGGCGGGCGGTCCCGGCGGCGCCTGCGACGGCACGGACCGCACGGGCCGTGCCTGTTGTACAGGCATTGCTTTTTGTATGGGCGCCTGCTGTGCCTGTTGTGCGGACGATGCCGGCTGCGCCTGTTGCGCGGGCTGTGTCTGCTGTACGGCCTGTGTTTGCTGTACGGCCTGTGTCTGCTGTACGGCCTGTGTCTGCTGTACGGGCGGTGCCGGCGGCAGGGGGACGGTCTGTGGCAGGGCCGGTGCCGGGATGACGCGCACGCGGGCGACCCGGCGGCCGTCCATCCGGACGACCGACAGGCGGTATCCCGCCGTTCCCACGACGTCCCCCTCGGCGGGGACCCGGCCGAGCGCGGCCATGATGTGGCCGGCGACGGTCTCGTAGGGCCCGGCAGGCAGCCGCACACCGGTCTCGGCGGCGAAGTCGTCGAGGTTGAGCAGACCGTCGACCTCGACCACCCCACCGTGCAGACGTTGCGCTTGCGCGTCCTGGACATCATATTCATCGCGGATGTCCCCGATGAGCTCCTCGACCAGGTCCTCCAGGGTGACGATGCCCGCGGTGCCGCCGTACTCGTCCATGACGATCGCCAGGTGGTGCCCCTCGCGCCGCATCTCCGACAGCACCGGGAGCACCCGCTGGGAGGCCGGCAGGTACAGGACGGGCCGTACCAGCTCCCCGACCGGCACGCCGTCCCCCTCCGGGACGTCACCGCCGGCGATTCCTGGGGCCAAGGCGTTCCCTGGGGTCAGAGCGGTCCCTGGGGTCAGGGCGTTCCCTGGGGTCAGAGCGGTCCCTGGGGCCAGCAGGTCCCGGATGTGCACGAACCCGATCACCTCGTCGTGCGAGCCGCTGCAGACCGGGAAACGGGAGTGCGGGCTGCCTGCGGCGATCCGGGCGGCGGCCGGCAGCGGGAGCGCCGCGTCCAGGAACTCCACCTCGGTCCGCGGCACCAGCACCTCGCGCAGCGGCCGCTCGCCGGCGGCGAAGACCTCCTCGATCAGCGCCCGCTCGTCGGCGGTCAGTTCGGTGTTGGCCGCGACCAGGGCCCGGACCCGTTCGGCGGTGATCTGGTCGCGGAGCGCGCCGGGGTCCTCGCCGGTCAGCCGTACGACCAGGTCGGTGGAGCGGGTCATCAGCCAGACCAGCGGGCGGGCGAGCGCCCGGGTCCGGCGGCGGGCCTGCTGCGCCTGCTGCGCCTGCTGCGGTACGGGTGCCTGCCCGGTGTGCGGCGCCTGCCGCGAGGGTCGGGGATCTTCCATGTCCGTTGCGCGTTCTCTCCTGCGAGTCCCCCGCCTGGTGCGGGCTGTCCATTCAACCTTCCCCGCGCGGGCTTGCCGATAGCCTGGACGGCGTCTCCGCGATGCCCGCACCCGGCAAAGCCCCTGCCATCCGGGCCCGGCCGGAAAAGATCAAGCGCCGAAGAGATCAAGCGCCAAGAGATCGAGCAGGCGGATCGAGCGGGCGGATCAAGCAGAGAATTCAAGTAGGTAGAGAGTGCAAGCAGAGAGTTCAAGCAGGAGGATTTCGTGAAGCTGCTCGTCACTGGAGGCGCCGGTTACGTCGGCAGCGTCGTCTCGGCCCAGTTGCTCGAGGCGGGGCACGAGGTGGTCGTGCTGGACGATCTGTCCACCGGGCACGAGGACGCGGTGCCCGAGGGCGCCCGGCTCGTACGCGGGACGCTGCGGGACAAGGCCTCGGAGGTGCTGGCGGGCGCCGGCTTCGACGCGGTGCTGCACTTCGCGGCCAAGTCGCTGGTCGGCGAGTCGGTCCAGAAGCCGTGGCTCTACTGGGACGGCAACCTCGGCGAGTCGCTGTCGCTGCTGGACGCGATGCGCACGGCCGGGGTCCGGCGGATCGTCTTCTCCTCGACGGCCGCGACGTACGGGGAGCCGGAGACCACCCCGATCGTGGAGACGGCCCCGACCCGTCCGACCAATCCGTACGGCGCGTCCAAGCTGGCCATCGACACCGCGCTCGCCGAGTACGCCCGCCTGTTCGGGATCGGCGCCGTGTCGCTGCGCTACTTCAACGTCGCCGGAGCCCGCCTCACCGGGTCTGGCACGTCAGGGGCCGGTGACCAGGGCGAGCGGCACGCCGTCGAGACCCACCTGATCCCCAACGTGCTCAAGGTCGCGCTCGGCGAGAAGGACGCGGTCAGCATGTTCGGCGAGGACTATCCGACGCCGGACGGCACCTGCCTGCGCGACTACATCCACGTGGTCGACCTCGGCGTGGCGCACCTGCTGGCGCTGGACGCGTGCGCGCCGTCCACCCACCAGATCTTCAACCTGGGCAGCGGCAGCGGCTACTCGGTACGCGAGGTCGTCGAGATGTGCCGCGAGGTGACCGGGCATCCGATCCCGGCCGAGGTCAGCCCGCGCCGGCCGGGCGACCCGGCGGTGCTGGTGGCCTCGGCCGAGAAGATCAGAACGGCCCTGGGCTGGAAGCCCGAGCGCGACCTGCGGGTCATGGTCACGGACGCGTGGACCTTCCTGCAGGGCCGATGAGCCCAGCCGAGAACACGGCCAGGAACGCAGCCATGAACACGGTGGCCGGTACGGGCAAGATCCCCCTCTCGGCGGCGTTCACGGAGGCGTACCGCCGCGCCCCTGAGGGCGTCTGGCACGCTCCGGGCCGGATCAACGTGATCGGTGAGCACACCGACTACAACGACGGCTTCGTGCTGCCGTTCGCGCTGCCGCTTGGCGTGTCGGTGGCGGCGGCCCGGCGCGACGACGCCGTACTCGAAGTGCGGTCCCTGCAGGCCGCCGACGCGGGTGTCACCGTCTCGCTGGACGGCACCGGCCCCGGCGAGGTCCAGCGGTGGGCGGAGCGGGAACGGTGGGCGGCCTACCCGTTCGGCGTGGCCTCGCTGCTGCGCGAGCGCGGCGCGGGCGGCGCCTCCCTGCTGATCGACTCCGATCTGCCGCAGGGCGCGGGGCTGTCGTCCTCGGCGGCGCTGGAGTGCGCGACCGCGCTGGCCCTGTGCGAGCTGTACGGGCTGGACGATCTGGCGGCCGACCGTGCGGAGCTGGCCCGGCTGGCGCAGCGGGCCGAGCACGACTACGCGGGCATGCCCTGCGGGATCATGGACCAGTCGGCCTCGCTGCTGTGCCGGGCGGGCCACGCGCTGATGCTCGACTGCCGTAGCGGGCTGTCCTCGCACGTCCCGATCGATCTGCCCGGCAAGGACCTGACGCTCCTGGTCGTCAACACCCGGGCCCGGCACACGCTGACCGGCGGTGAGTACGCGCGGCGCCGGGCCGAGTGCGAGCGCGCCGCCGCGCTGCTGGGCGTCGACGCGCTGCGCGACGTCAAGGACCTCGGCGCGGCGCTGGCCAGGCTGGACGACCCGGTGCTGCGCCGCCGTACCCAGCACGTCGTCACGGAGAACCACCGGGTGGAGGCGACCGTTGGCCTGCTGCGCGCCGGCGCCGAGACCGAGCTGGGCGGGATGCTGACGGCCTCGCACCTGTCCCTGCGGGACCTGTACGAGGTGTCCTGGCCGGAGGCCGATCTGACCGTCGAGGCGGCGCTCCGGGGCGGCGCCAGGGGCGGCCGGATGGTCGGCGGCGGGTTCGGCGGCTCGGTCATCGTGCTGACCGCCACGGCCCGGGCCGACCGGGTCCGGGACGCGATCTTCGCCGCGTACCGGGACCGCGGCCTGCCCGAACCCGACTTCATCGAAGCCGTACCGTCGGCGGGCGCCCACCGCCTGTGACCACCCGCGTCACGCCTCCGGGTCACGCCTCCGCGTCGTTCCCCTCTCGTGACTCCTCGCGGGACTCCTCGCGGGACTCCAGCGCCGCCTCGAGATCGGTGCGCAGTACGGCGGCGGTCTCGGCGGCGTCCTTCTCGTCCAGTGAACCGAAGGCCGCGATCGCCTCGTTGACGCGGGCGAGCGCGTCGTCCAGCCGTCCCACGTCGGCCAGCAGGCGGGCCTCGTCGTACGACACCCTGGCGGTCTCCCAGGTCCGTGCGGCCTCCTCCTCGGCGGGGAGGCCGGCCAGCGCGGCGCGGGCCCGTTCCATTTCGGCCAGGCCCTGTTCCGCCTGGCGGCACCACAGCCGGCACAGCGCGGACGCCCGGCGGGCCCGTACGACGCCGTAGGGGTCACCGGCGGCGGCGAACGCCTCCGCCGCCTCCAGGAACTTGTCGGCCGCCAGGGCGTCCTTGTCGAGCCGGGTCAGCACCTCGGCGGCCAGCTCCAGCAGCCGCGCGGCGAAATCGGGGTCCTCGCCCTCCTCCCCCGCCAGCTCGGTGAAGAGGTCGGCGGCCTGCTCCTCGCCCAGTTCCGCCTGGGCGTGCGCCAGCAGCAGGCGGACGCGGCGGTACGAGTGGGGGTCGTCCAGCCGGGCGAGCAGCGGCGCGGCCTCCTCGGCCGTCTCCGCGGCCTCCAGATGCCGGCCGGTCGCGTAGTAGGCGTTGGCCAGTTCCAGCCGCGCGTAGGACGCCTGGACGCCCGCGCCGGCGGCGGTGAACCCGGCGACCGCCTCCACGAGGTCGGGAACCGCGTCCGCCGCTCCCTTGATCGACACCAGCAGGGTGCCCCGCTCGGCGTGCGCGACGGTGGCCATCCACGGGTCGGTACCGGCGGACACGACCGCCTCGTCGAGAACGGCCAGGGCCTCCTCGAAGGCCTGCTCGTCGCCTTCCGGACCGCTCTCCGCGGACTGTCCGGCCAGCTGCGCCAAGAGCTTGCCGAGCATCAGCGACGCCTCGGTCAGCTGCGTGCTGTCGCCGCTCTCCCGCAGGGCCTCGCGGGCGGTGTGCAGCAGCGGTACGGCGGATGCGGGGTCGTCCGTCCGGACGAGGGCCCGGGCGCGCATCAGCGCCAGCTCACCGGCCTGCTCCTGCCCCTCGGGGACGAGGGCCTCCAGGAGCGCGCGGGCCTCGTCGGTCTCACCCTCGTTGAGCAGGACACCGGTCAGCCGCATGTGGGCGGAGAACGCTCGCTTCGTCCCGGGTGCGTGCTCGCTCAGGTAGGCCGTGCTCGTCCGCAAGAGCGGCAGCCCCACGTCCGCCTGCCCCTGACCGCAGCGGATCGCGCCGACACGGCCGAGCGCGGCCTGCCGCGAGACCAGGTCACCGGCCTGCTCGTACAGCTCTGCGGCGCGCTCCCAGGTGGCCAGCGCGCCCTCGATGTCATCGTCGTCGAACCGCTCCACGCCCTGCCCGTCCGCGCGCCGCGCGACCTGCAGCGGCGTGGGCTCGGCGGCGGAGGCCAGCTCGTCGTAGCGCCGCCAGGCCGCGCTCGCGCGATCGATCCGGCCGGCCGTCCACTCCTCCTGGCCGAGGTCGAGCAGCGCGTCCAGATCATCGATCTCCGCATGATCCGGAACGGGCTCGGGGGCGGGCACGGCCGGAGCCGCCGCCGCGGCGGGACGGCGGTCGTACTGGGTCAGCGGCAGATGATCGAGCATCGGCTCGGCCTCCATCAGCGCCCGGATGACGCCGCTCTGGTGATCGTTGCCGTTGCGGGCGTCGAACCGCGCCGCCACGTCCAGCGCACGCGCGGCCAGCTCGCCGCGCAGCTCACCGGCGGCCACCTCCGCCGGTACGGCGCCGTCCACCGGACGGGCGATCACCAGATCGCCGTGCCCGGCCTCCTCCACCCGGCGCAGCAGCAGCGCCGACGCGGCCGCGAACCGCATCTCGGCGTACGGGCTCGGCGCCCGGTCCAGCCACCCCAGATGGCGCTGCACGATCTCCAGCCCGCGCCCCTCGTTGCCGGTACGGGCACAGAACTCCACATGATCGCCGATGGAGTCCAGCTCGCTCAGCCGGGAGCGCATCAGCCGGTACGCGCGCAGATGGGCGTTGCGGGCCTCCTCCGGCCGGCCCACCCGCAGGAAGACCGGCAGCAGGCTGGTCAGCACGGCCTGCGGCTGCTCGGCGCAGTTCAGGTCCTCGCGCAGCACCGGCTCGGCGACCGCCAGCGCCTCCTCGTCCCGGCCGCGCCAGCCGAGATGGTCGACCTTGCCGGTCGGGTCGCAGCCCGCGCAGTCCGACAGCTCGTCGCGCGGCGTCGTGTGCCACATCGCGAACCAGCGGTCGGCGGCGTCGGCGTTCCCCAGATGCCGCGCGACCCGCGCCCGCCTGCCGTACACGGCCTGCAGGCTGTGCCCGCCCAGCTTGTAGCGACGCTCCATGTCGTCCAGGGCCGCGCGGGTACGGTCCAGTGGCACCTCGGGGAACCGGGTGAGCGAGTACACGATCCACTTGAACTGCCACAGCAGCTGATGCTCGGCCGACTCGCCCAGCGCGCCAGGGTCGGCGTCGTACTCGGCCAGGCTGCGGCTGAACGTCGTGAACGTCTTCGTCGGCTCGCCACCGAACTCGTACGCGCTGCCCAGCTCCATCCGTACCTCGAAGGTCACCCGGGGGTCGCCGAGCTCCTCCGCGCGGCGCAGCGCCTCCTCGGTCAGCACCGTACGGGCCTCGCCGTAAGGGAGGGCGTAGGCCCGTCCCATCAGATCCTGGACCTGCTCAAGGCTCACGGGGACTCTCCTGGGTCACTGGTCTCTCCTACTTCAGGGGTGGGCCCGCCCGGGTCGTGCATGGCCCATTCGAGCAAGCCGAGGAAGGAACGGTTCAGCGCGGCGGTGTCGGCCGGACGCAGCGGATGCTGCCCGAACAGCAGCGCCTGCCCGTACAGACCCTGGACCGCAAGCTCGACCAGCCCCTCCTCGGTGAGCGAGGTCACCCTGCGGGCCAGCGGGTTGCGATGGTTGAGGACGAGCTGGGGACGGTCGGTCTGGACGGCGCCGTTCAGCGCGCCCAGCACGTCCGCCCACAGGTCGTCGGCCATGTCCTTGGCCTCCGACATCTCCGCTTGGTGCTGGGCGGCCCGGCTGGTGATGTAGAGCGCGGGCAGCGACGGCGGGTCGAAGTCGCGGACCACGACCTCGCAGCCGAGCCGTTCCACCGCCTTCTGCGCGGCCGCCAGGAAGGGCCGCAGCGCCAGCTCGGCCGCCGGGTCGAGGACCCCGAGATGCGTGGTCAGCTCCGCCGGATCCAGCCGGCGCGGCGCGGCGTCCGGATCGATCGCGGTCAGCCGTTCGATGATCTCGGTGTCGTGCACGTAGCCGCCGTTGACCAGGCCGATGCCCTGCGCCCCCGCCACCGCCGACAACCGCCGGAACTCCTCCACGCTCGGTACGTACCGCACGTCCGAATGCCGCCGCCGGAACTCCGCCAGCGTCATCGGGCCCGACGACGTCTCGAACTCCAGCCAGCGGTCCACGATCCGCAGCATGTCGTCGTCCTGCAGCGCCATCGCCTTCACGCCGAGCTGGTGCAGCCGCAGGAAGCCGCGCAGCCGTACCGGATCGGTCTCCGCCAGCCGGACCAGCCACTGCCGCAGGCTCTCGCCCAGGGCCTGCCGGGTCGACTCCAGCAGCTCGTCCTCGTACAGCGCCTCCCGGCTCGCGGTCGGCCGCAGCTCCCCCGCGTCCACGACGCACCGCACGAAGAACGCCCACTCGGGCAGCAGCCCCTCGACGCTCTCGGCCAGCAGCATCTTCTTGAGATAGACCCGGTGCGACCCGCGCGCGGTCGGCGCGACCGGCTGCGGCAGCACGAACGCGACCCCGGTCAGCCCCGCCTCGGGTACGTCCAGGTCGATGACGTCGTACGGGTCGAACCCGTACAGCTCCCGGCAGTAGGCGTCCAGCGCACGCCGCCGGCGCGCCGGGTCGGCATGCGCCGCCTGCCACGGCGGCCCGTCCCCGGTGATCGGCACGCCGTCCACGGTCAGCGAGATCGGCAGCAGCGAACCGTACGACCGCGCCAGTTCCTGGACGATCTCCGCGCTCAGCAGCTCCGCCGATCCCGTCCGGGCACGCAGCGAGACCGTCGTGCCCGGCTCGTCCCGTTCGGCGGGCTCGACGCGGTAACGGCCGTCGGCGAACCCCGTCCAGCGCACGGCGCCCGGCGGAGAGTCCTGGCGAGCAGGAGAGTCCTCGTGCGCGGGGGCGTTCTCGCGTGCGGAACGCGTCACGACCTCGATCTCGTCCGCGACCAGGAACCCCGACAGCAGGCCGATCCCGAACTGGCCCAGGAAGTCGTGCCGGGCGAACCCCAGCTCGTCCCGCTTGGACGAGCGCCCGATCGTGGCGAGCAGCCGGTGGACCTCCTCCTCGGTGAGGCCGATCCCGTCGTCGTGCACGAGCAGCCCGCCCGCACCGGTCTCGATCCGCACCTTTCCCCCGCTCGGCACGGAAGTACCGCGCGCGGTGATCGCGTCCACCGCGTTCTGCAGCAGCTCCCGCAGGTAGACCCGCGGGCTGGAGTAGAGATGCCTGCTCAGCAGGTCCACCACGCCGCGCAGATCGACCTGAAACGCCTGTTCCACCCTGCCGCCCCTCTGCCCTGTCCGGCCCGTCAGCCTAGTAGCGAAGACCGCACGATAAGCGCCGATTTATCGCCCGCACACGCGAGGAGCCCCAGACCGTACGGCCCGGGGCTCCTGCTACCGCGCTCGGTCCTGAGTCAACAGGACTCGGCTCAGCTCAACTCAGATCAGTTCAGACCAGAACGGATCGGCTCGGCTCGGCTCGGCTCAGATGAGGCCGAGCTTGCGGACGGCGTCGCGCTCCTCGGTGAGCTCGCCCACCGACGCGTCGATCCGCGCCCGCGAGAAGTCGTCGATCTCCAGCCCCTGAACGATCTTCCACGCGCCGTCGCGGGTGGTCACCGGGAACGAGGAGATGATCCCCTCGGCCACGCCGTACGACCCGTCCGACACGACGGCCATGGACGTCCAGTCGCCGTCCTTGGTCCCGTTCACCCAGGTGTGCACGTGGTCGATCGCGGCCGACGCCGCCGAGGCGGCCGAGGACGCGCCCCGGGCCTCGATGATCGCCGCACCGCGCTTGGCCACGGTCGGGATGAAGTCGTTCTCCAGCCAGGCCTGGTCGTTCACGACCTCGGCCGCGCCCTTCCCGCCGATCTCGGCGTGGAAGATGTCCGGGTACTGGGTGGCCGAGTGGTTGCCCCAGATCGTCAGCTTCCTGATGTCGGAGACCGACACGCCGGCCTTCTTCGACAGCTGCGCCAGCGCGCGGTTGTGGTCGAGCCGCGTCATCGCGGTGAACCGCGCGGCCGGGACGTCCGGAGCGTGCTGCTGCGCGATCAGCGCGTTGGTGTTGGCCGGGTTGCCCACGACCAGCACCTTGATGTCGTCGGCGGCACCGGCGTTGATCGCCTCGCCCTGCGGCTTGAAGATCCCGCCGTTGGCCTCCAGCAGGTCACCGCGCTCCATCCCCTTCGTACGGGGACGCGCACCGACCAGCAGCGCGACGTTGGTGCCCTCGAACGCCTTGGTGGCGTCATCGAAGATGTCGATCCCGTCCAGCAGCGGGAACGCGCAGTCGTCCAGCTCCATGGCGGTGCCCTCGGCGGCCTTGACCGCCTGCGGGATCTCCAGCAGGCGCAGGCGTACCGGGGTGTCGGCGCCCAGCAGATGGCCCGACGCGATACGGAACAGCAGCGCGTAGCCGATCTGCCCGGCGGCGCCGGTGACGGTGACGTTGACTGGGGTGCGACTCATTTTTGCCTTCTTCTCCAGTGACGGACGGGCTCAGACGGCCATCCTTCGTTCTCGAACCCGACCGAGAGGAGCCGCCAGGCGGGTTCTCTCGTCGTCGAGATATTTCCACGTCAGGCTATCGCGCGCGGCCCCTGCCGGGACGGGCAGGTGCACGACCCGGCATGGCACCAGCTCACAACAACGGCGAAGGCCCCGGTTCCTCTGGAGGATGCCTGCTGCTTTACCTGTGTTCAGGTGGCGAGGCGGCGTTCAGGTGGCGGGAGCGACGATCCCGAGCGTTTCGGCTCAGCGAGGGAGGGGGTTCACCCGCTGGAGGGAGGTTCCAAGGGGGCGGTCGTCATGATGATGTCGGCATGACCACCATCTGTGCACCCCGGCCCGCCGCCCGAGTCGAGACGTGGCCTGTCACGGCTGTGACCTGGACCGTCGGGGCGTTCATCGCCCTGGTCGCCGTGCTGGTCGCGAGCAAGCCGCTGCGCGGTGAGAGCTTCGGTGGCACCGACGGTGTGATCGTGCTCGCCTGCGGGCTGCGCGCCCTGACCATCGCGATGGCGCAGGCGACGATCCGCCCGTGGGGGCGCCGGGTGCCCGGCTGGCTGCTGCTCGGCAGCCTGGCCGGCGCGGCGGGCCTCCAGGTCTTCTACCCGCTCGCCGAACTCCTGATCAAGCTGACGGTCGTGGTGGGCTTGATGGAGGAGACCGGCCTGGGCGCGACCCACACCGACGCCACGGCCTGGTTCAACCTGGTGATGACCGCGCTGATCTGGGGCGTCCCCGGAGCGCTGCTGGCCCGGATCGCACTGCGGTACCGGAACCGGGCGGGCGTGCCGTTCCGCTGGATCCCCCTGGGGATCCTCGGCGGCCTCGCCTTCCTCCTGGGGCTCGGCCTCCTGATCGGCTGACGCACCCTCCACATACGTTCGAATCGTTCGTCTCGGCCGGAATCACTCGTAGGCCGGTCACTCGTCCAGGAAGGTGCGACTCGGATGGGCTTGGACTGTTCATCTCGGCGGACGGTGTCGTCGAAGACCCTCCGGTGTTCGTCCACGACTTCGACGAGGTCATGCGAGAGCACCTCGGGACCGTCATCGGGACCCAGGACACCGTGCTGCTCGGCCGCCGGGGCTACGACGACTGGGCCTCGCACTGGCCGACGGCCCGCGAGGAGCCGTTCGCGAGTTTCATCAACAGCGTGCGGAAGGTCGTGGTCACCTCCAAGCCGCTGGGGACGCCGTGGACCGGAGCCGAGATCCTCGCCGGCGATCCCGGGGCACCCCTCGCGGAACGGCTGGCACCGATCCGGAACGCCCCGGGCGGCGACATCGGTGTCCATGGCAGCGTCTCACTGGCCCGGTTCCTTCTCGCCGAAGGGCTCGTGGACGAGTTGCGGCTGGTCATGGCGCCGTACTTGGCCGGTACGGGCCGACGCCTGTTCGACGGCGTACCGGCCGGAGCGCTGGAGCTTCTGGACTCGAGGAACACCCCGACCGGCACCGTGCTCCTCCACTACCGGGTTCGCCACTAGTCGGCCCTGGACGGCACCGGACGGCCGGAACCGCACCGACGGCGAAGGCCGCCCCGGGGTCACCGGGACGGCCTTCGGGAGGAAGAACGGGATCAGCCGTTGATCTTCTTCTGGAGGTTGGTGTCCAGAGCCTCGAGGAACTGCTGGGTGGTCAGCCACTCAGCGTCCTTGCCGACCAGGAGCGCCAGGTCCTTGGTCATCTGACCGGCCTCGACGGTCTCCACGCAGACCTGCTCCAGGGAGCGGGCGAAGTTGACGACCTCGGGCTGGTTGTCCAGCTTGCCGCGGTGCTCCAGGCCCCGGGTCCACGCGAAGATGGACGCGATGGGGTTGGTGGAGGTGGGCTTGCCCTGCTGGTGCTGCCGGTAGTGGCGGGTCACCGTGCCGTGGGCGGCCTCGGCCTCGACGGTCTTGCCGTCGGGGGTCATCAGGACCGAGGTCATCAGGCCGAGCGAGCCGAAGCCCTGGGCCAGGGTGTCGGACTGGACGTCGCCGTCGTAGTTCTTGGCGGCCCAGACGAACCCGCCCTCCCACTTGAGCGCGGCGGCGACCATGTCGTCGATCAGCCGGTGCTCGTAGGTGAGGCCCTTGGCGTCGAAGTCGGCCTTGAACTCGGCGTCGAAGATCTCCTGGAAGATGTCCTTGAACCGGCCGTCGTAGGCCTTGAGGATCGTGTTCTTCGTCGACATGTACAGCGGCATCTCGCGCTCGAGCGCGTACCGCATCGTCGTCCGGGCGAAGTCCCGGATCGAGTCGTCGAAGTTGTACATCCCCATCGCGACGCCGCCGCCGGCGAACTTCGCGATCTCGAACTCCATCGGCTCGGAACCGTCGTCGGGGGTGTAGGTGATCGTCACCTGGCCCGGGCCCGGCACCACGAAGTCGGTGGCCTTGTACTGGTCACCGTGCGCGTGGCGGCCGATGATGATGGGCTTGGTCCAGCCCGGCACCAGCCGCGGGATGTTCGAGGCCACGATCGGCTCGCGGAACACCACACCACCGAGAATGTTGCGGATCGTTCCATTGGGGGAACGCCACATCTTCTTGAGGCCGAACTCTTCGACGCGCGCCTCGTCCGGGGTGATGGTGGCACACTTCACGCCGACGCCATGCTCCAGAATGGCGTGGGCGGCGTCCACCGTGACCTGGTCATCGGTGGCGTCGCGGTGCTCCATCCCGAGGTCGTAGTACTTCAGGTCGACGTCGAGGTACGGCAGGATCAACTGGTCCTTGATGAATTTCCAGATGATCCGGGTCATCTCGTCGCCGTCGAGTTCGACGACCGGACCCGCTACTTTGATCTTGGGCATGCTGTTGCTGTCCCTTTCCTACACCGGCCCAGCAGTCCTTGTAAGGCTCAACTGGGAAGGCTATCCGAGAGCCCTCAGAGGTCTAGACCCTGGGCTCTGCCCGGGTTCGACACCGGGACTGTGATCACCCCCCGGGCCCATGCCGGGCCGGGGATCTTCCGCGCGTGGCAGGCCCCTGCTTGGCCAGTACTTGCTTGGCCAGCAGGAACCGCACACCCCGTACAACGAAGACGAACCCGATCAGGACTCCGAACGCGGCGGCCACACCCAGCCCGGTGCGGTTCATGGGCGGGACGCTCAGCGCGACGAACGCGACCGCCTCACCCAGGAAGACCAGCGTCCAGCAGTCGATCGAGCGGCTCCGGACGGCCAGCATCCCGAGCTGCGATTCCGGCAGCAGCAGCCGGGCGAGGGCGCCGAACAGCAGCGCGGCCGCGATCAGCACCGATCCCTTGCGGAAGTAGTGGAACGAGCACAGCACCAACCCGGCCGCCACACCTGACAGCACGATCAGGTAGGGCAACCTTGCCAGCCAGTGCGGTGCCGTCCCCCTGCCGCTCGGGGACCTGCGCCTCCGGCGGCGCACCTCGGTGCTCATGAATCCGACCGTAGCCGTTCCGGCGGTCCGCTACGACATCCACCGGCATCCCTCGGAAGATGGACCCATTCGGCCTGAAGATTTCTCTCGGTGACCCACCTCTCACCGCAACCTCTTCACGTCCATCGCGTAACGGGTGAGGTCCAGGAACGTCCGATGGACGCCGAATGCCTTATGCCGTCGGTGCTACTGGCCAGTAGGTGGGTGTGACGGCAACGCGGCCGGGTAACCCGGCAGACAGGGGTCGCTAACTAGCTGGGAGGACTGCCGTGGAGGGGCCGTTCATGCGGATCGAGGACAGCGGGCTGGTGGTGCCGCTGCGCCCCGACGTAACGACGGTCGGGCGCGGGCGGGGAACCGACATCCGCCTCGACGACCCGAGTGTGTCCCGATTGCACGCAGAGATCATTCGGCGCGGCCCGTACGTTTACGTCGTCGACATGGGGCTGTCCCGTAACGGGACCCGTGTCAACGGCCGGCCGATCGCCCGCCGTGTCCTGGAGGACGGTGACGTCGTCAGCTTCGGCACGGCGCGTTGCCGCATGGGGGGCATCCCCCGGGAGGAGGTCGATCCCGACGTCGAGCTGCGGCGTGCCGTGGCTCCCGAGCTCACCCGCCGCGAGGTCGATGTGCTGACCTCGCTGTGCCGGCCCGCGCTGTCGGACGAGGCGTTCGTCGCCCCGGCCACCGCGCGGGAGATCGCCGGAGATCTCGTCGTCACCGAGGCCGCGGTGAAGCAGCACCTGCTGCGGCTCTACCAGAAGTTCCGCATCCCCGAGGGCGCCAACCGGCGCACCCGGCTGGCCAACGAGGTCATCGCCATGGGCCTCGTCCGACCTCTTCCCCCCGTGCACGTTCCCCAGCAGGGCCGGCCGCCGATGGACGGCGGACGGCCCAGGGGACCGGACGTACGGCGCCCGGGAACGACCCACTCCCCGGGCCATGTCGGCCCGGGGCGTACAGCGGCGGCGGCGACCGCCGCGGGACGCCGGGCAAGCTGATGTGCCGGGTGTGTTGATGTGATCGTGCGATCGTCCTCCGGGTAGCGCAAAGAGGGCGATCGCCACACCACACGCGTACGGGGCCGCGAGCGGATCGCGGCCCCGTACGCGTGTCAGGTGGCGGCGTGTCAGGCGGCGGTCTTCTCCGCGGCCTCCACGACGTTGGCCAGCAGCATCGCGCGGGTCATGGGGCCGACCCCACCAGGGTTGGGCGCCACCCAGCCGGCCACGTCCCGTATGTCGGCGGCCAGGTCACCGGCCAGCTTGCCGTCCACCCGTGAGACCCCCACGTCCAGCACGGCGGCACCGGGCTTGACCATGTCACCGGTGATCAGCCCCGGCACTCCGGCGGCCGCCACGACGATGTCGGCGTTCCGCGTGTGCGCGGCGAGATCCCGCGTACCGGTGTGGCACAGCGTCACGGTCGCGTTCTCGTTGCGCCGGGTGAGCAGCAGCCCGAGCGGCCGCCCCACCGTGACACCGCGCCCGATCACCGTGACCTCGGCGCCCCTGACCGGTACGTCGAACCGGCGCAGCAGCTCGACGATCCCCTTGGGCGTGCAGGGCAGCGGCGCGGGCTCCATCAGGACGAGCCGTCCGAGGTTGATCGGGTGCAGCCCGTCGGCGTCCTTGAGCGGGTCGATGCGCTCCAGCACGCGCTGCTCGTTCAGGCCCTTGGGCAGCGGTAGCTGAACGATGTAGCCGGTACAGGAGGGATCGTCGTTGAGCTCGGCGACGGCCCGTTCCACGTCGTCCTGCGTGGCGTCGGCGGGCAGGTCGCGGCGGATGCTCTCGATGCCGACCTCGGCGCAGTCACGGTGCTTCATGTTGACGTACGAGTTGCTGCCGGGGTCGTCCCCCACCAGCACGGTGCCGAGGCCCACGGTCACGCCACGCTCGCGCAGCGCCTCCACCCGGACCTTGAGGTCGGACCGGATCTCCGCCGCCGTGGCCTTGCCGTCCAGAATCTGTGCCGTCATCCGTACCTCCGCGCTGGATCAACCGGGAGCCTGCCTGGGCGTGCCAAGTCCCGGCTCGGTCCCGTCCACCCAGGCGCGCGGCGTCCGGACTGTCTTCGCTCCCCGGTGGTCATCCACCTTGACCGCGCCAGTCGCGTCAACCCCATGCTACCGAGCGCGCCGGCGGCTACTCCTCGTCGGTACGGGAGCGCCAGGCGATGATCCGGTCGGTACCGTGCCAGCCGAGCTGAGCGGCGAGGATCGCGGCCAGCACGGCCGCACCCAGCCCGACCATCTGCCGCGATTCCAGCAGCAGCGATCCGGTCTGCGCCACACTCCAGACCAGCAGTGTCAGGAGAAAGTCCATGGAGGCTCCAACAGCGGAGGGGGTCACGCGGGTCAACGGGGGGTCGGATGATCACCAAGCGTGAACACGACCCGCCGAGGCTACCAACCGCGGAACGCAAAATAGCCTCAAAGCCCCCAAAAACCCCCACCCCACCCGCCCCCGGCTCCCGTTGACTCGTGGCGTGGTCGCCGTTTTC